>NZ_HG992750.1:1200000-1500000 GCF_905175385.1 Vibrio sp. B1FLJ16 | reverse complement strand
CGTTGAAGGCGGTAAATATGACCGCCTTAGCCCAGGTATCGGTGTGGAAGTCTCCAGCATTCGTCGTGTCAGTGATGAGTATCTGGTGAAGCAGATGTGGTCGACAAACAGCTTTGCCGCTTATGCTTCTCGCTACACTACCAACATGAGTCAACTGGAAAATACACTCAACGCTGATGGTCTTAATCTTTCTGCCGGGTTCGATGCCCTGTTTGCGAGTTTGAATGACGCAACGGTCAAGCCAGAATCGGTCCCTTACCGCCAGCAAATCATTAGCGAAGCAGAAGCACTGAGCCTTCGTTTTAACACCTTAAGCGAGTCATTATATAGCCAATTACAAAATGTGGATGACCAGCGAAACGCGGCAATTAACCATACCAATACTTTGCTAAGTAATATCGCCGGTATTAACAAACAGATCATAGAGTTACAGGGGACAGGTGGAAATCCTAGTAACCTTTTAGATGCTCGTGACAAGTTGATCGGTGAATTATCAAACTTTGTTGAAATTAAAACGACTACTCAGTCAGACGGTGGTGTTCAGGTTGCGTTAGCTTCCGGTCAACCTTTGGTGATGGGCGGCGATTACGGTACGCTAAAAGCAACCCCGGATCCTTCGGCATCAGGCTTGCCTGTGATTGAAGTCGAGTTTGGTAAACAAAGCTTCATTGTTCCTGATGTTCAGGGCGGTGAAATCGGTGCATTAAATGATTATCAGCAAAATGTCTTAGAGCCCTATCAGAGTGCAATTGATGATATGGCGCAGGCGTTTGCGGATGAATTTAATGCCGTACTTGCTACTGGTACCGATCTTAATGGTAATCCGGGAGCGCCTTTGTTTAGTTATGATCCGACGAGCCCAGCTTCCAGTCTTACTGTTACAGGTATTGATCCTAAAGAGCTTGCGTTTTCCTCTGACGGTAACCCGGGCAATGCTGATGTATTAACGGACCTTATCGCTCTAAGCAACCAACCTGTGACTGTGTCAGGCTTTGGTTCGTTAACTCTCAACGACGCATACTCTGCGATGATAGGCGAAGTGGCAATTAAAGCGCGTCAGGCGGACGCAGATTATCAGGCCAAGACTTCTATGAATCAGCAAGCGATTTCTGCACGTGATAATGTCAGCGCCGTCAACAGCGATGAGGAAGCGGCAAACTTAATGACGTTCGCCAATGCACATAATGCCAATATGAAAGTGATCAGCACGGCTAATCAGCTTTTTGATACCGTTCTCCAGTTATTCTAAGGGTAGGGAAAGAAGATGCGAATCAGTGATACTCAATTTAGTCAGATGATGTTGCAGAGCTTAGAGAGCAACAATGCTGGTCTGGGCAAAGTACTGCAGCAGATGGCAACCGGTGATCGCCTGACTAAGTTATCGGACGATCCAATGGCTTCGATACGATTGTTAAACCTAGATCGCGAAGGTTCTGCGATTAACCAGTATCAATCCAACATTGCTAATGTGAAGAGCACGCTTTCCAGCCAGGAAGTGCATCTTGATAACGTAAATGAAAGTTTGCAATCTATGCGTGAGCTTGCGTTGTGGGGAGCTAACGGGTCGTTAAGCACAGAGGACCGTACTGGTATTGTCGTAGAGTTAGAAAGCTTACGTAATGCCGTCGCATCGTCGTTTAACGCTCAGGATGAAGAGGGGCTTTACCTGTTCTCCGGCACCAAAAGTGACACTGCGGCTTTATCAAATGCAGGTGGTACTTATGTGATTGAAGGTAATGCGGACAAGCGTGTTGTCACGGTGGCGAAAGGTGTCACAATGGAGTCGAACATGACCGCAGCAGAGGTTCTAGACCTTGGCGGCGGTAGTAATGTACTTAACCAGATTGATGCCTTGATAGCAGAGTTTCGTAACCCTACTGCAAACTTCAGAAATACTGTTGATACGTCGATCGCAGCGATAGATGCTACTCATGATAACGTGCTTGGAGCGATGGCTAAGATTGGTGGTGCCCATAATAACCTGGAAATGCTTGATAACGCACATGGTGAGAACAAGCTGTTTGTCGATAAAGTTAACTCTGATCTGTCAGCTCTGGATTACGCTGAAGCGTCTGTTCGATTAAGTAACTACATGGCTGCCCTGGAAGCCACTCAGGCAAGTTATGTGAAGATTCAGGATCTGAGTCTGTTTAATCGAATTTAATAAGCAGGATTTCCCGTTATGGTAATGAGTACTGTAGAGGTTCGCTCGTACGATCTTCGAGTACCTGGCAGAGATAATACTTCAATTGCGTCGTCGCGAACGACTGACGCAGCCGGTGCCAGTGTTTCACGCAAAGTAACCAGTCGAACGACTCCTTCTGTGTCTTACTCTGTTTCTGGCATTATGCTCACGCAGGGGCAGCAACAAGCTACATCGGTACAGATGGCAACAAAAGCGCTGCAAGCTGTTGGAAAAGAGCTGACTATGGTTAAGCGAGGTCTTACTCAGGCGCTCAATCATGGAGTAGAGAAGCAACCAGAGTTACAAAATGAACTAAGCCGCTCAAAAGATAATATCCGCTCTGTGCTTGAACAGTCGAGATTTGACGGCAACAGAGTGGTAAACAATGAGCTTAATCTAACGTTAAACCAAGCTGATGTGCGCCGTTTTTCGATTCCCGGTCTTAATGTACACCGACAAAGCGAACGAGCTGAGCAAATAAGGCTCGACTTTCCTCAGGGGCAGTCTGTCGTGGTGCAGTTTGATGGCCGCTCTGACGGCAAGCAGACCGTAAAAATGCTCGATCGCAGCTTAGTCCCACTTGGTTTAAGAGCGTCGCTTTCCAATGACGGTACCATTCTGTTTGAGTCTTCGGAGCAGGCTTATCATCAAATGCAGCAAAAGGTGATGGTCACCGGTCAGGGGTATCGTTTTCCTGCAGGTCAGGCAAACCAGCTGAATCTGAAATCTGAGCCGGATGGTATTGCAGAGCTTAGGTTTGATCTTGGTTCAAGGGACGGGATCAAAAACACCATTATCAAGGTGAACCAGCACTTAAAGCAGGTGCAAAAGAGCCTAGAGCAGGCACGTAGCATTAACGCAGATCTTGGCTCACAAATGCAATCTATTCAGAAACAATCCAACACGCTGACGATAAATGAAGTCAACGAGAAGCTTGCTCAGTTCGATGCCATGTCAACTTCAGGCGCGTTTACTTCCTCGTTTAAAGCGCTAAACGCACAAGCGAATGTAAAGCGACATACCGTCGTTGCCTTGATGCGTAGTTAGAGATGTGGACTTTTACGGACTACTGCAACCTAAAATTATTTAGTCTAGGTTTAAAGCAGCTGAACACTATATGTTGGGGCGATGTTACTAGACGTAGCGATATGGCAGCTACCAGCTTGTAGGAGTATTATCAGCGTTAAACAAAAAGAATAAGCCGATTGAATGTGACGGGGTAGAGTAAACAGACTCAAAATTAACTTAGTGAGTCTGTTTTCCAAACAAGTTAAGCTTCACTTCATGGCTTACTTTATATTGGCTTTACATTAGTCGCACACGGACCTTTTTGTCCTTGTCCTATTTCAAATTCGACTTTCTGACCTTCATTCAGCGATTTATAACCACTCATTTTAATTTCCGAATGATGAACGAACAAATCTTTACTGCCATCGTCTGGTGTAATAAAACCGAATCCTTTATCACCATTGAACCACTTAACTATTCCTGTACTCATATTCTCAATCTTCATATTTGGTGAACTATGGATGACTTACCTTGCTATCACCATCACAAGAGTCACTATCTTTTAGGACTGCCTATTTGCAAAAACTAATCTAATTGATGAGTTTCAGTTAGAGATACAGTTAACCTTTGGTTTAGTATGGACAATAGATGAGAAAAATGCTGAATAAATTTGGTTAGTTTCTGTGAATATAGCGATCTAATGTGGAAATGTTTTGACAGCTCAAAGCTGTCTAACTTTATAATTTCTTAACCTCATTAGCACTATCAGTGACCCTCGTACCTAGCGAGCTAACCTCTTACTAGCTCGGTGTTTAACGGTCCAGTTTTATGGCCGCTCTGGCGGCAAGCAGACCGTAAAAATGCTCGAACGTAATTTAGTTCCACTTGGTTTAAGAGCGTCACTTTCCGATGACGACACTTTTAGGGAGAACTACTCGCACTTTGTAGACGTCCGGGGTAGCACGGTGAGAACGCGAACGATGAAAGCGTGTAATTCTGTCATGTAATTACGCAGGAACTCAGCTGTTCTCTCATCGGTAACCACGCCATCTTCAGTAATAAGCCCCGGCTTAAATTGGACGTAAGCTTCTACTGTGTTCATCAGCGGAGAGTTGCAAAAACATAAAACACCACGCAAACTTTGCTGCGCTAATGCAGTTCCGATAGAGCCCGGCGACGCACCAATCACACCTGACGGCTTGGCAGTAAAGGAATTTTGTCCCCATGGCCGACTCGCCCAGTCTATCGCGTTTTTCAATCCGCCAGGTATGGAGCGGTTATACTCAGGCGTTACAAAAAGAACACCATCCATATCTGCAATGGCTTGTTTAAACTCTCGCGCGACAGGAGGGAAATCGTCATCATAATCGGGGCTGTAAAGAGGTAGATCTTTAATTGGGATTTCCACTAACTCAAGCTCTGGCGGTGCCAAACGAGCGAGTGCTTTTGCAAGCATTCTGTTAATTGAGTTGGAAGATAAACTACCAACGAAGTATCCGACTTTGTATTTTGCCATGTGACTTTTCTCCTTCTCCTAATTAGTTACCCAACTTCAATTCACATAGTTGCGTAGCAATCCAACTCCTCGTTTTTCCTCCATAAAAGTGTAGTTCAAACCCGCAGCCTCAGGCTTTTATATCTTCAAGCTTTCGTTCTACAGGGTAGTGTTCGGGAGCGCAGATGAGATGTGGGCTACAGTATAAAGCGATGGTGATATTTCGCCGTCGATACAGGTAAAAGAACGGAGGAGATTATGAATATATCTAAAGTATGTATACCTGTGATTTTTGCAGGACTTACGACCATATTTGCTGCGTCTGCATTTGCAACCCCACCCGTAAAATCGATGACGGTAGAGTGTAATTGGGGGAAACTGACCATGGAGATGATCAAAGAAGCTGACTTCGACCAGGGTGGCCATTCCGCTGACCCGTCGGGCGATGGTCATGGACCAGGAACAGCGGACGAGCCGCGCAAAGGCCTGGCTAATGTCGTTGAGAGAGGGAATCTGGAGTACACTTGCGAGTTGATTGAAAGCCTTCTGACAGACTAGGCTTATCTAACTAAATCAGAAAAAGCCCACTAAGGTGGGCTTTATTATTAGTTATCGTTATACCTCAGAGGTTTTAACCACTTTAGGTGTTGTTGGTCCAAGATACAAACATATATTCTGAACAGTACTAGTTTAATTACCACAATTAGCTTATATAGGTTCAGAAAACTATTGGTCATTAATGTTCTGGTGGTGTTGACCCAAACTGTTTCTGTCTGATTATAAAAATAACCTCCAGCCTTAAAATATTATGCCTTCTACATCAGGCATGGATATTAGGGCTGTTATAAATAAAGGGAAATACTAACCGTTCTACTAATCTGTATCTTAGAAAATAGTTTAAATTAGCATGTCAGAAATGAATCAACTTGGTTATATTCATCAGTTTAGAATTTAGTTCTCACCAAGTTATCACTGTTGGCTCTTCACCATACTTAGCAATATATGCTTGTATGACATCGTCTGGTTTTAGATCACAATCGTTGTTAACCTTCTCTAATAATGGTATTAGCCATTCAGAGTTAGTGTCGTATAAAAAGTGATCAAATGGTTTTGTAAGTAATTGCTCCGCTGATATGTTTGAACCGTAATCTCGCTCACGGACACCCTCCCAAACACCAAAAGGGTTAGCTAAGTTTTCGGGGTGGTATTCAATGCAATACAAATGCTCTCTCTTACTACCATTTCCAAACCTATGACTTCCTTTACCTAAAATATAAGATTTCATCTTTTTGCCTAAATTAATCCATTAATGATAATTAATTACCCCTTCACACGTTACGCATGTACTAGGTTACTAATGCTTATTAAATGGCAATGATGTAGCCTATCTGATGGTACTTCAACCGATAATCTATAAGTTAATGGCAATATAGGGCGTTAGCTCGCAAGATTACTAATTGTGGCCAGAAACGCTAACAATGAAGTTGCTTCTGATAACTTTGGTTAGGGGAAATTACACCTAAAAGAGGTGAGTTAAGCTTTGCACTAGTAGCTGATATATACTGGCTTCAAATGATTTTCTATTTGTGTTGAGTTTGTTTTAAATACATTAACGACGCCCGCTGGAACACTATACTAGAATAGGTTTGTGTTTATCTTTATTCTGAATAAAGCGAGGGGTTCATGGCTCAGGAAGAAGGCCGCCGTATTGTCGATCATAAAACCGTACGCATAGGTATTGGTATTGTTGCCTTATTCATGCCGATCTCCGTGCTATTGTTTGCAGGTGACAAAGTAGGAGAAATGGATTCAATTAGCGCATCCTACTGGACCGACTCCCGTGACATTTTTGTTGGGTGCATGACAGCGGTAGCGTTTGCTTTGGCATCTTATAACGGAACGGGAGTTTGCAAGAAAGACAGTGAGTATTGGTTAAGTAAGTTGGCGGGAGTATCCGCCTTAGTCGTGGCTCTGGTTCCGGCCGGTGCAGGCTTAATCCCACTTGTGATACCCCGGTGAGCTGGGTTGCAGCATTAACTGCCGGTTATCACGATTTTATTCACACTCTGTTCGCGGTCTTCTTGTTTGCCTGTTTGGTCTTGCTGATGGGGTTTTTCTCACTACGGGCGAAATATAAACAACAAAATATAAGGTCTAATGGGTACTGCATAATCAGTTTACTGATGCTGTTCGGTATTCCGCTGGTTTACCTGTTTGGTAATGATGGCAAGCGTTACGCTCCAATGTTTTGGTCAGAGTTGTATGGCCTTGCGTTGTTTGGTATTGGCTGGCTGTCGGCAGGTTCATACCGTTCTAAATCGGTCGATTTAGATCTGGCAGGTGCTACCAAGCTCGATTGTGTGAACGTTGAAGCGGCAAAGCAAAATAATTACACAAATGTGGTCATCAGGCCGGGTATGGAGTACTTGTTTGTTGCGAAGGGATGTTGGGCGGATTGGTTTATTGGCTGCGGGGCTTATGGGTGGGGACCAGATTGGAACCCGCTTAACTATTTCAACCGCATAAAATGGAAACCAATATTCACGTTGTGCGGTTCTGTCGGAGCGAACTGGGATGAACCGGCTCTTAATTTTGTAATAGGCGCTCAGCGGCGCTGGACTGCCCCTTCATCATTAAAGGGCCAGGATGAAGAGAGCCGACGTTTGTATTTATTTGCTAATGACTGGCGAAGTCGATATGGGAATAATACAGGTCAACTCAGAGTCGATGTTTTCGAAAGGCCTTCGCAAGAAGTAAAGAGTGACTGAGTTACAGATAACGGTGACTTAACTGTATTAATGCCCTTCACAACAGATTTTCATACTTGTATAACCCGATTAAGTATTCAAGTTAGTGTCTTGTGGTGAACAGGTATATCTCTATGGAAATAAAACAATTAAATGACTGCCTCTGCTTTTTAAATGAGATTGCAGACTGGCATTATCAAGAATGGCAACACTTATACCCTGATGACACGTTTCATGATTTTATAGAGGATCTAAAGCAGTCTCTGATTGATGATCTCATACCTACGACATGGGTTTTAATAGATAAAGACAAGCCGGTTGGCAGTGCATCAATTGTTCATCATGATATGGAAACTAACAGGCATCTTTCTCCATGGCTCGCCAATGTATTTATCAAACCTGAGTACAGAGGAGAGGGGTTAGGTCGTTTGTTAATAAATCATGTTCAGGAACAAGCCAAAAGTAGTGGTATGGCTGAGATTTACCTGTTCACAGAGAAAAGCTCTGAGCTATACCAATCATTGGGCTGGAGGACGATTAAACACGAAAAATATCATCAAAATGATGTAGAAGTTATGATGATGCAGTTAGTTACTCATGAGCTTGACCAGTAGCCAGCAACTCTTTCAGTCAAACCGTTTTTGTTTAGAACAGGGGATAGACGTTTCAGCCGAGGCTGGCTGAAACGAAGACGGAAAAACCTTTTAGTACTGATGTGTAATCCAACCTCTGGCGGATAAATCTATCGTATGCGTACTACATTGGTTTCTTGTTGCATTTTCATCTGTTCGAAGGTCAGGATGAATGGTTCGGAACGTTGTACATGTCGGGGTAAGTGTTGAATAGCGCGAGCCGCCTCATCTTTTGTCTTAAAGTCTCCGGCTGTTACTGCATACCAACGTGCTCCCCGGCTAGATTTCCAGTTTACCCACACCGGATAGTCGGACTTAATCTGGCTGATATATTCCTGAACATCAGCCTCTTGTCTCAACGCTAAAACCTGTACGGTAAAATTGTCAGGGTTCATATTTCCGTAGGCATCCTGAGAAGTCATTACACCTACGCATTGTGCGTCTGGAACCGGGCTGGGTGTGACGCTGCAGCCCAATAACATTAAACTGAGTAGCAAGGGGGTTGCTTTTAATACCTTCATATTTTTCTCTGTCTATTAAATGACAACGACTTATTATTTATAGGCGGCAGCTATTGGTGAAAGGTTTAGCTGAAATTTCAGATGGTTGTATTAGCTTACTGATTGTTAGACCTTTAACGCGAAAAGCAGAGACTGCTTTACACCAGGAAAAAGAAATAGAGAAAACATATAAACGCTAACAGAGTCGCCGAAAGGGTGGGGTAAAGAATGTAGGCGTCTTGTTTCTCAGTTCGCTGGAAGCAGAGAAACGTCAGCAGAATATTGTAAACGAGTAACAGAGTACTGATAGCCGTTCCGCTGTTTAACGTTAAGTTGTACAGCTGGCTGAGAAAAAAAGCGAGCAGCGCATAGTCGATAATGATCAGCCACATAAAGGCTTTCTTTAACCCATCTTTTCTTTGATTTTCAATATGAACAGGCATATGCGTGCTTACTTTAGTTGGACTATTCAGAAGCCGACCATTTACGCTGTAAAAATGGTCGGCCATCAAAGTTACTAGGTCAAGAGACCCTAAATTCCCGTTTCTGAATTAAGCGTTTTCAGAACTTAACGGTTTGTTCGTTGCCGTTTGTCGAATAACAGGTTGATTAAATTCAGCTTTTTCACGTGCTTTTTGTAATTCGCTATCGTGTTGATTGCCAAAGAAAGTTTCCAGTACCTGAGCAGCCACAGTAGTGAGAACAAACAACTCAATACGGCGGTTTTCACTTGAATCCGGATTTTCCTCATTTAACAGGGCACGATCAGACATGCCGGTTACCTGAAGTACACGTGCTTCTGGCATTCCTCCTGATACTAAAGTTTGTCTTGCGGCATTAGCACGAGAAGAGGAGAGCTCCCAGTTCGTTTCACCACTTAATCGATGTTTAAACAGGGTCGCATCGGTATGTCCACTGATGATGAGCGGATTAGTCACCTTTTCGAATATTGGCGACATAGCTAACAGCAGGTCTTCAAAAAATGGTGTCAGCTCGTCTCCGCCACGGCTGAACATATGCTGCTTGTAATCATCTTGAAGCACAATGCGTAAGCCTTGCGGGGTCACTGTAACATTCACGTTACCCTGGGCGCTGCTTTGACGTACTGCGTTTTCGACCACTTTTGCCAGAGCCGCAAGTTGTTCCTGCGTGTCATAATTGCCGGGAATGAGTGAGTCGCTCTCTGGCCCGTCACCATCTCCCTGGAAAAATGAAGTGACAACATGGTTGGAGTCGTGACGGCTTGGAACAGACGAGTCTGATGCCAGATCAATCGGAGAAATACTCTGAGCCGTGTCAAAGGGATAGTTGAAGCTATTTTCAAAAACACTGGCACTTTGTAACTGAGCAATGATGGCTTTACGCTCATCCTTATCAACCACCTGCAAGATCCAGAGTACAAGAAAGAGTGCCATCAAGGCGATCATGAAGTCCGCGAAAGCGACTTTCCATGCGCCGCCGTGAAACTCTTCATGTGTCTTTGCTTTCGTTCGTTTGAATACCACATGTTCTTGCTTTTGCATTATGCCTCCTGCTCAGCCAGCCATTTTTCCATCTGGTTAAAGGTAGGTTTAATGTCCAGTTGAATATGTTTGCGACCAGCGTCAATTGCGAGCAAGGTTGGTTTTTTAGCTACGTAGGCAACAAGTGTCTCTCGCACACATTCAAATGCAGACATGTTGCGCTTTACACGCTGTGCCATGGCGTTGCTTAGTGGGTCTAGGCAGCAATAGCAGCCGAATATACCAAGAAAAGTACCAACCAGAGCAGCCGCAACGTGGTAGCCAACCATTGCAATTGATCCGTCGATCGCCTGCATGGTGATGATGATGCCGCCGACTGCAGCCAGTATCCCAAAACCCGGCAATGCTTCTGCAGTGCGTTGTAAAGATCGGGATGGCAGCAGAAGATCGGTTTCGATAGCGTCGATTTCCTGCTCAAGCAAGCCCTCTAACTCATGTGGAGACATCTGGCCCATTGCCATCAGACGAAGGTTGTCGGTAATAAATGAGATCAGGCGGTAATCGGCTGCAACTAGAGGGTAGCGGTTGATTAACTCACTGTTTTGTGGCTCTTCAATATGGCTGTCCAGAGATTTAAATCCGCCATTTCGCACGGTTTCAAGCAGACTCTGAAGCAGGGCCATTAGCTGCATATAGTATTCACGTTCGTTTTTCGCGCCGGAAATAGTAGAGCGAAGTTGGCTGCGCATTTCTTTTAGCACTTGTGGAGGGTTGCCAACGATCAGTGAGCCGAAAGAAGCACCAATGATGATCAGGAATTCTGCAGGTTGCCATATAGCCCCCATCTTCCCGCCTGCCCACATGTATCCACCAAACACGCACAATAATATGGTAATGGCTCCAAAAAACTTTTGCATTTATAACTCCTAGGAAGACAGGTATTGGTTGAGTTGTTTTAGTGCTTGCTTGTGCAGCTGACAAACTCTCGGAGGTGTCAGGTTTAGCACCAGTGCGATTTCATTCAGGTTAAGCTCATGCTGGTAAAACAAGGTCAGCATCAACTGGTCCCTTTTAGAGAGACTTTCCATTGCAGATTCCAGACTGCGTCGTGTCTGCTCGTGTGCCATGCCGTCATAGTGAGCGTCCAGGTGGTTTTCAATGCCGTTCTCAATCAGCTGATCCAGACTCTGCATTTCACCGGCCAGTGCTGCATTCTGGCGAGCAAGGTAATCTTCCTGGTTTGTCCCCAGCGCCTGCATGATCTCGGTATCGGAAGGCTGCCTACCCAAGGCGCGGGTTAAGTCACGCGTTATGTCATTCAGTTCATGAGCCTGCTGACGGGTTTTACGTGAACGCCAGTCGAGACGGCGCAGCTCATCGAGAATTGCGCCACGGATTCGGCATACTGCGAAGGCAGGAAAGTTCGTATCGTCGATATCACCGTAGCGGCGACCGGCTTCCAGTAACCCGATAAGGCCAATCTGCTGCATATCTTCTATCGTGCAGTGTTGATTGGCATGGATTCTGAGCTGGTTGACGATACGTTTGACCAGAATCTGGTGTTGCTTTAGAAGCTTGTTTTCATCAATAGCATTGGAAGGGGAGTGAATATCTCCTTCCACGCCATAATCTTCCTGAAAATTGATGTCCAACATAGCGTCTACCTACTGGAGTACATATTTAGTGAGCAAAACGTCATCGATATCGCGGGCGATATCGTTGTCAGCGAAAGCCAGAAGTATGCTTTTTTTCACTTCTTCCTGAAGCTGATTCACTGTTCCGTGTTCTCTTAACGCTTCGTATGTCTTATCGCTGAAAAGCTTAAGTAGCGAGTTCCGCACGACAGGCATGTAGTGGTCGATGGCTTGAATACGTTCCGGGTTCTGGTCTCTATGGCCACTTCTAGCATAACGAAATGAGATTGCTTTTTGCCTTTTACACTGAGCACGATTTTTTCCAGAGAGTGAAAGCTTGATTCGGTCTCTTTTGATGCCGGCGTGCTCTCAGTCAGAAAGGAAAGTGGTGTACCTTCAAGCCACTCTTTGTTTTCTCCACTCTGGTTGGAATGGGTCAAAAACCAGAGCCCGCCTATAAATGTTCCTGCTGACACCAGAACACTAGTAATAGCCACTGAAATAACTACGGCAAGTAGCTGCTTTTTAGACATAAATCTATTCCTCGAAAATTATGCTTGAGTACTGAGCCAGTGCTCAGACAGGTTAGATAACGAGTCAGGTTGACTGGTGTCTCGTGCTGAAAAAATCGTGAATTCGTCCAGTTCTTGCTGTGCCGCTTGTTGCTGATGGCTGTCATCTGAGCCGACATTGACATTCACATTTAGAAAGTTTTGATTTTGCAGTTCAGTGCGTAATCGTTCGGAAACCTGCACCAATGCCTCTCGGGTAGAAGCAGCATTCGCATTAATCTGAACGTTGAGAGTGTCGCCTTCGACACGGACAATCAGATTCAGTTTTCCAAGTTCGGGCGGGTCGAGGCGAATCTTTGCTTCTTGCATGTTCTGTTGTGCCTGCAGAGTGACTCTGTCATGCAGCACCTGCATCATTTGCTCTCCCCACTTTGCAGCGTTGGTATCCACTTTTATGCTGGCCCACTCTGTGCTGTGAACCTGAGCCGGAGTTCCAAAATGAATCGCATTCTGAGTCGTTGCGGTACCGGATTGAGAGTGATTCTGGGCAGCCATTGCGATGGGCAATATGTCCTTTAAGCTTTGGCTTCCAGACAGTTGTGAGACCGGATCGTTAGAGGATGCAGTTAAAGGGAAGCTACTTTTGTTTTCACCTACTGAACCCATAACGGTGGTGTGCAGCATTCCGCTCTCTGTAGGAGAAGACGACGCAGAGGAAGAAGGGTTCAGATTGCCAGAGGCAGGCACGTTAAGTAGCTTATCCATTTTGGTTTCGCTTAACTTAAGCAAAACGTCCTTGGCAGCCTCTCGTACCGGATGTGAAAAACCGGCTAACGTAGCTGACTCTGTCGCAGGTGTTACCAGCGCCATTGCACCTTCGCCAGATACTTGCGGATTACCTGGCGTGACGGTGCCTTGCGCGTTACCAATTAACACTGGCACCATTTCTGTCATTCCAAGCTCCGCAAGTTCAGGCTCGTCGGTCAGTAGCAACGTTTCTTCCTGAGAGCCGGAAAGCGCTTGATCCGGCGTATTGGCGTCTGTTGTTGCCAACTGAAAACTGGCGGTCAGTTCATCGGCGCTGCCGGAGGGGCGGGCGTCCTGTATGTTGACCACCTGAGTCTTCGCTGCGGAGATTTGGGTCGATGATGCTTGCAATAACGGCGTATTCATCATTTAGTACTCCATGGCAACGGCGAGCTCATACGCTTTTGCCCGCTCATTATGTGCCTGGGTAGTACCAAGTTCTTCACCTAGCTCTTTCGTCGCCTTTTGCAGTGCTGCGAATGCTTCTTTGTGGATCGCTCTGACATTTTCAATTTCCGGTGCCAGTTGCGGATCCTTAAGATGAGGCTCATGGGCGGTCAGCAGCTCTCTCAACGTGATGTCGTGACGCTGCAGGCTATGCCAGTCTTTTGTTTTAAAAGAAATCTGTATCAGTTGAGACAGATGACGAAAACGTTCCGGAGACACTTTATGCTTGTAGACCATAATTTACCCATCCTTCTCGAATGTTATTCATCACCTGCTCCACATTAGCTAACTTGTTCAAGTCGTTGTGGATGCTTGCCTGATAAAGCTCTAACTGGCAGAAATCATAAAGCTGGTGGAGGTTTTCAGCGATTTCACCGCCTTTTTCGGTATCCAGCGCACTATCGAGGCCAACAATGATGTTCATGCATTTGTTGATACCAGCCCCTTTTTCTGCCAATCGCTCCGTGGTCATATGACCGCGGATGCGCTCTATCTCATCAAGCAGTCCGTCAAGTAACATCACAACTAACTGATGCGGGGAGGCAGATGCTGCCTGTGCATCCAGTTCTACTTGTTGGTATGAGTCGTAATCTGATCCCATTAACATAACTGTCTCCTAGTTGTTATTAACCAAACATGCTCATGGTTTGATTCATTTGGCGCATAATGGTGTTCATTTGAGTAAATTGTCTCAGGTAGCGGTCGTACGCCATATCGTATTTACGATCCAGCGCAACCTGCTTATCATCTATTCGGTCAATATTCTGTTGGATGGCATCCTTACGCGATTTGAATAATCCAGACGAGAACTGGAGATATGGTTCCATTAAGCTGTCAATTGAATCGAGTAGATTGCCGTCACCGTTAAACATCTCTTCTAGTGCGGTACTGTTATTGAGCTGAGCCTCTTCAAACTTCTCCGCGTCCAGCTTCATCGTGCCATCTCGGTTAATTTCTATTCCAGCATCTGCCAGGCGTAATCCACCAAAATCACTTCGGATCATGGATTTGAGCTGGCTTTCTATCGAACGTAAAGTCGGGTCGCTGGCCAGAACCGGGCGTGTTTGAGATTCACTGTCTACTTCGGAATATTTATCGATAGTCGACATCAAAGAGTTGTAGGCATCGATAAACTTATTTACCTGTTCTTTAGTAGCCTCTTCATCAGCGCCAATATCCATTGTCAGTGCTGCGTCAGTGGCGCTTTGTGCCTTTGTCACCGTAATATCAACCCCGTCAATGACATTGCTGAACGTATTGCTACTCTCTGTCAGCTTTAGACCGGTATCTTTCGCGCCTAGCCAGATAATCGCGTCTTGAGGGGTAGTAATTTCATTAAGCGTATTAAAGCCGTCTTCAAACCAGGCTTGACCCGTACCGGAAGTGGTGACGCTAATGCTGTTTGCAACACCCGTTTCTTCACTGGATAGCATGAAGTGTGTTTGTCCGTTAGAGCGAACCAGAGTGGCGTTGACGCCGGGGTTGTTAGGGTCGTTATTGATTGCCTTAGCGAGATCCGCCATCGTAGCAACGCCATCTCCGTCGCTGTCGACAGTCGATAGATCGAGCGTCATAGTCTCGCCGTTAACTGTGAACTCCATGGTTCCGGTTAATGGTATCTCTGTCGTCGAATCAAGCGTAGCCGGTAGGCTTGCTGAAACCTGATGAGCAGTCGCTACCTGCTCGACAAAGATTTGATAGCTGCCCGAAAGAGCGGTCGCATCAGCGCTCGCAGAAAAGAAGCCTTCTTCTGAAGTGGTCGCGCTGTTTTTGATGATGCTGCTGGTACTACTGTTCATTTCACTTACAGCTGTGCGGAAATCTCGCAGCGCGCTTTCAACTTCTTTCAGCGCTTTTAGCTGTGACTGGTACTGCTGTGTTTGTGTCGAATAGCGTGCTTGAAAAGGCTGGACATCATATGTCGCCAATTGGGTCGCCATCGTAATTGGATCTAATGAACTCATTGGAGTACTCCCGTATCGTCGCTAGGTTTTAGCTTGGTGTCGCGCATCATCGCGTGCTCCATTAATGACGTTGAGCAAGATGAATGCCAGAAAATAAATCGTTATTTAACAATGGGTTATTTATAAACCCAGCGCTTTGCGGAAGCTGTGATTCCATACGTGCAGTTCCGCATTTCCCTCGTGCGTTAAGTGAGGATGCTTTTGATAATAAAAGGCGACCAATAGGGGGGAGAGATTAAATAAGATGTGCTGCTATGTTTCTTAACGTATTGACTAATAAAATAAAAACAGCCTCTGGGGGGAGGCTGTTTTTAGGACGGATAAAATAAGGCGGAGGAGGAGGACTCCGCGACTTACATTATCGAAGTAGAGACATTGCCATGCCTGGTAGCTGGTTTGTCTGAGATAGTACTGTTGTACCAGCTTGCATCAGCATTTGGTTCTTCGTCATGTTTGAAGATTCAACTGCGAAGTCAGCATCAGTGATACGGCCTTTAGCAGCAGCAGTGTTCTCAGAAACGTTAGCCAGGTTGTTGATTGTGTGGTCTAAGCGGTTGATGTTCGCACCCAGAGAAGAACGTACTGTGTTAACTACGTCAAATAGGCCGTCAACTGCAGTGATTTCAGCGTTAGCAAGTGCGTTAGTAGTCAAACCGCCAATACCTGTTGTAGCTGCAGTATTTAGAGTTGTTAGATCTGCTGACATATCAAAAGTTAGTGTTTCAGCAGCGCTCGCACCAATCTGGAAATCAACTGCTGCAGCAAGTTTACCGCCAACAAGAAGCTTCTGGCCTGCACCGTAGGTTGTTTCAGTAAGAATACGAGTTGCTTCTGTTTTTAGCTCTTGGTATTCCGCATCAAGTGCTGCTAGTTCAGTTGTACCGTTCGTGCCGTTCGACGCTTGTGTTGCTAGGTCTTTCATACGGTACGCAATGTTTGTAATTTCGTCTAGAGCGCCGTCAGCAGTTTGTAGCATAGAGATAGCGTCTTGAGAGTTGCGCATTGCAACAGACATGCCGCGAGTTTGCGCTTCTAGTTTGTTTGCAATTGTAAGACCTGCTGCATCGTCAGCTGCAGAGTTAATGCGAAGGCCAGTACTCAGGCGTTCCATTGCTGTTGTTAACAGTTCGTTGTTGCTGCTAAGTGTGTTTTGAGTAACTAGTGATGCGTAGTTAGTGTGCATTGATAAAGCCATTGTAAAACTCCTTCGTTTTTCTCAATAGTCTGTAACTTGATTCAGGACTAGGGGTCTTTCCCCGTTAATTAATAGAGGCGGTTGAAGGAGTGGGAAAATTAATTAAATTTTAAATTAATTTGCTTTTTTTTATTCTGGCGCCACACCGAGGCTTGTAATGACGGTAGCTGGCGCCAGATTCGGAGCATTTAAAAGAGGAGGGAAAGTGAGGTATAAATGCTCACATTAACTTAAGGGTTAGTTCCAGTTTTCGTTCTCAGTTCCGAAGCTTTTTAAAGATAGCGGGGTCGGAATATCACTAAAGTAACCAAAGTAGTAATTGGCACCTAACAGTTTGTACTGGCTGAGTTCTGCCTGACAAGCGACGCGGCTCGCTACCCATTGAATTTTGAGTTTTCTGACAAAACGCACTATTGGGAGATAAGCCATGCGTGACTCTTTATCTTCGAGTGTAATAGCAAGCTTTAGTACATCTGGCTTAAACGGCTCTAGTTGCTCCAGATAACGACAAGGTGCTACAGCTTCGAACCACAATGCATGTGCAAAATTCTTTATCTGTTCAATGAGAATCTGGCCAACAGGAGTAAAACTCGAATGCTCGTTCAGCTGAAGTGAAGGGATCACATGAGAGAACTCTCTCTTATGGCACTGCAAAACCTGTTCGAAAAACTCTTTTCCGGGCGGCCAGATCAGAGCATCCAGCTTTAAAGGAACGACTACGTTGCTGATCAAATCCGGGTGGAATGTTTCCATCTGAAACCGGGTCTGGCGCAGCGCGAGATACAAACTGTACAGATCTAGACAGTAGGCAATTTTTTCTGACAGCTCGAACTGATAGACACTCTGTTCTCCTCCACCGCCAAAGCGCAGTGTTAAGTGCTGAAACTCGACTTCGCCTGAACGAGTTTCGCGGATTGCCTGGCAAGCATGACGAATATCGTTATGCTTGAAGGCATCGTGAATCAGCTTATCATCATCCGTTTCGAGATGTGCTTCCATGAGTTTATCAAGATAAAGGTATATTGCTTGATATGATTTGAGACTAGCCAAGGTTTCCTACCACGTTTATCTGTTTGTTTTCTGGGATTTCATTGTAAGACAAGACCGCCAATCCTTGAGAGAAGGTCCGCGCATAACGAGCAATTAACGGGCGCAGTTGCGGCATCACCAATAGGATCGGTGCCATACCCTGCTGTTTCAATTGCTGTTTAATTAAAGGTAAATTCTGCTGAAACTGACTGAGAATGTTTGGTTCTATCGGGAAACTGTCCAACATAACTTTACCACTGGCCTGAGCTTGTTGCAGTGAGGTCATCAGCATTTGTTCAAGTTCATCCGACAGTGCATATACGTTGAGCTCATTTTTTTGACCCGCAACCAAGTTGATTAAGGTGCGTCGAAGCGAATAGCGTATGTCCGCTGCCAGTAAAATTGGGTCTTTGGTGTTTTCAGAAGACTCTAGCATTGAGTTAGCTATGGTACGGATGTCTTTCAGAGGTACCTGATCAAGCAGTAGCTGGCGGTAAACTTTCAGCTGCTGTGCCGGGTTTAAAGCGGCGCTGAGTGCTTCTGCCAGTTTTGGTGCTTGCTGGGTCAGACGCTGGGTTATCGCATCAACGTCATCATGATTAAACAGTTCCGCTAGGTTTGTCTTAACTACTTTACTGATGTGTGTTGCGATCACGGTTGCGTCATCAACAACCTGGTAACCCATATTCAGTGCTTTGGCTTTATCATTGTGCTCAATCCATACAGCAGGGAGCTGGTATGCAGGGTCGTGGCCTAAAATGCCGTCTACTTCTCCGTAGGTTTCGCCCACTGCGATTGCCATCAGACGATCAGGTTCAATAAAGCCTTGTTCTATCACTTCGCCGTTAAGTGCAATTGTATACTGGTTCGGTTTTAGGCTGAGGTTGTCACGGATACGGATTTCAGGCAGCAGAAAACCGACCTGTTCAGACAGGTTACGTCGCAAGCCGCGAATACGTTTGGTTAAAGGTGCGCCCTGATCTTTATTCACCAGGTGAACCAGACGGTATCCTAATGCCAGTGACAGAGTGTGCACGTGAGGAATATCATCCCAGCTCAGTGGCGCGTCTTCTTGTTGCATCGCCTGAGAAATCACTTCGACTTCATCAAGCTGTGTATCAACGGCAGGGTTTTTATACTGACGCCAGCCGGCAAAACCTAACGCGGCAGCAAAGGTGAAAAAGGCGAGATGAGGCATGCCCGGTACCATGCCGATCATCAGCATGATAGCGGCAACGGTAAACAGAGTGGCAGGTGACGCTAGCAGCTGTTTCTGCATGGTTTCCGACATACCGTTGTCGCTGTCGTTGATACGCGTAACGATGATCGCAGCAGAAGTAGCAAGTAGCAGAGACGGGATCTGGGCAACCAGACCATCACCGATAGTCAGCAGTGCATAAACCTTGAACGCTTCAGAGGCAGCAAGACCGTGTTCAAATACCCCGATGCTAATACCACCGATGATATTGATAAACAGGATTAGCAAGCCGGCGATGGCATCACCGCGAACGAACTTGGATGCACCATCCATGGAGCCGTGGAAGTCGGCTTCATTGGCCACTTCACGGCGACGCTGGCGCGCTGTGTCCTGATCAATCAGACCGGCGTTAAGATCGGCATCTATCGCCATCTGTTTACCCGGTAGGGCATCGAGTGTGAATCGGGCTGCAACTTCTGAGATACGTTCGCCACCTTTAGTGATAACCACGAAGTTGATGATCATCAGAATGACAAAGACCACCATACCAACAACGTAGTTACCGCCGATCACGACTTCACCAAAAGCCTGAATTACTTTACCCGCGGCATCGCCACCGTTATGGCCATCAAGCAACACGACGCGGGTCGAAGCAACGTTCAGCGTCAGACGCAGCAGCGTAGCAATCAGCAAAATTGTCGGGAATATGGAGAAGTCCAGCGGACGTCTGGCTGTTGTACTGACCAGTAAAACCAGAATGGCCAGTACAATGTTGAAGGTAAACAGAGCATCCAGCAGTAGTGGCGGCAACGGCAGAATAACCATTGCCAATACCATTAGCAGAACTAACGGTATTCCGACATAGCCTTTGCTGGAAATCTGGAGTTGTTTTAACCGGTCAAGCATGTGTTTGTTTCCTAACGATAAATCTTATGTTAATGCTGCAAGTGTTGAGGGATCGTAAAGTGCGGCAGTGGCATAGGCTTTTCGCCCTGTTTGGTGCGGAATGCTTTTAGCTGCATCACGTAAGTTAAAATATATGCCACAGCGGTATAGAGCTGGCTCGGAACAGCCTGTTCTATAGCCGTGGTATGGTAAATCGAACGCGTTAAAGGCGGAGAGTTTATGATCTCTACACTGTTCTCTCTGGCAATTCGCTGAATGTGCATGGCGGTTTCATCCACGCCTTTCGCGACAACAAACGGGGCATCAGACAATAACGGGTCGTACTTCAGTGCGACCGCGTAGTGGGTTGGGTTAGTGATCACTACATCCGCAGTTGGTACCATTTTGTCGATTTTTCGGCGTGCGAACTGTTGCTGAATCTGACGAATACGCTGTTTTACTTCCGGATTACCTTCGTTGTTCTTGTACTCTTCTTTAAGCTCTTGCTTGGTCATTTTGAGTTCTTTCAGGTGCTCCCAGCGCTGGTAGGGGATGTCGATCAAACCGAACAGCAAAAGGATAGCGCCCATAAGTAGCATTCCGTCGAAGAGAATCAGCATGATCTCTCTTACGCCCTGGCTTAAAGGAAGGTGGAGAAGATTAAGCAGTGGCTGAATGTTACTGTCCAGGTACCAGTACAAAACAGCAAATATGACCGCGACTTTTAATGATGACTTAATCAGTTCGACCAGCGAACGAGTAGAGAACATGCGTTTAACGCCGGAAATCGGACTGAGCTTACTTAATTTAGGCTGAACATTGGGAAAATGGAGCATCCATCCGCCAAGCACCAGGCTGCTCGCCACCGTAGCGACAATGATAATGACGAACATTGGAGTAAGCATTGTAATGATCATTCCCAGGCTGTGACCCATTTGCTCGACAAGTTGCTGAGGGTTATCTAAATCCGCTCGCGTAAGCACCATGTTATAGCGGAATATGCCCGATATATTTTCCCAGATAGAAGAGAACTGACTGTAGAAATAGACAAGTACAGCAAAAAAGATCACCGCGGTGGTGAACTCTTTTGCACGGGGAATCTTTCCGTCCTGACGCGCCTTCTTGATTTTCTGTGGTGAGGCTTTTTCGGTTTTATCCTGAGATGATGAGTTACTCATGCCTGCCCCAGAAGATATTTGCTAAGAAAATCTAACGCGTCGTGCACTAGCGCGTTGTATCGGCTTGGTACACCTGAAATGGAGATGAGCACAGCAACAAGACCAAGCAGCATAGTCATAGGAAAGCCAAGCGCATACACGTTAAGCGACGGGGCTGCGCGGTTCATCACACCGAAACTGATGTTAGCAAGCAGCATGGCCACAATTGCCGGTAATGCTAAAGCCAGAGAAGAAGCAAACATCCAGCCAAATACGCTTATTATTCCGTCCAGTGAGACCGTGTTTAATCCCGAACCTACCGGCCAGACAGTAAAGCTTTGGATAACAATATCGATGACAACGAGGTGCCCTTCTAGAGCAAGGAACAGAAGCGTGCTGAAGATAAGAAATATCCGTCCCAGAATGGCGACCGACATACCGTTTACCGGGTCATTCATCATTGCCATACCAAGGCCCATCTGCAGGGAGACGATCTGACCAAGCATGGTGAAAATGGTAAAAAGCATGTGTAGAACCAGACCGAAAAGTAATCCCCATATTGCCTGTTCAAACGCCAGTAGCAGAGAAGTTAAGGAAAATAGCTCGACAGCAGGCATGGCCGGCATGAGTGGTGCTGAAATGACAACGATCGATAACGCAAGAAGGGTACGAATCCAGACAGGTATCAACGCATCGCCGAAAAATGGCATCGAGATGAATACTGCGCTCACGCGGAAAAAAGGCCACCAAAACTGACCTAAGATACGGGAGATGTCTGCAAACGTCATTTCCATCAGCCAATCATTCCCGGTATGTTGTGGAATAAGTGGTCGAACAGGTCCATGATGGTTCTAAGCATCCAGTGACCCGCAAAAATTACCATTAACAGCGTAACCAACAAACGCGGAAGAAAGCTGAGTGTCTGTTCATTAATTTGAGTCGCTGCCTGAAAAACGGCGATTATCAGGCCGGTAATAAGACCGGGTACAACCAGGACCGCGACCATGGTAATGATCATCCATACGGCATTGGAAAACAGGGTTACAACTAATTCTGGAGTCATGGCATCACCCGTTATCCAAAGCTTGCTGCAAGCGTTCCGACTGTCATCGCCCAGCCGTCAACAAGAACAAACACAACCAGTTTAAATGGCAGTGAAACGATCAGCGGAGACAGCATCATCATACCCATTGCCATCAGTACGCTGGCGACGACAAGGTCGATAATCAGAAAAGGGATAAACAGCATAAAACCAATCTGGAAGGCGGTTTTCAGTTCGCTGATCACAAAGGCTGGCAGCACAACGGCAAAGGAGATGTCCTCCAGGTTTGAGTCTAGCGGTTCATTGGCGATACGGAGCATTTGCTCTAAAGAGCTTTGCTGAGTCTGGGTCAGCATGAAATGGCGAACAGGTTTCTCAGCGATAGACGCTGCCTGCATCAGAGTAATCTCACCTTGGTCATAGGGTGTGAAGGCGTTCTCATACACATCTGTCCAAACCGGACGCATGATAAGCAGTGACAGCGTCAGCGCAATGCCCACTAATACACGGTTAGGCGGACTCTGTTGCAAACCAAGTGCCTGACGGAGTATGGCGAGTACAATAATAATTCGCGTAAAGCTGGTCGCCATGAGAATGAAGGCTGGCAAAAAGCTCAGCGCAGTCATCAACAACAGAATTTGCAGTTTTACACTGTATTCCTGCTGAGATTCCCCATCAATGACGGATAAGATGGTTAAACCATTATCGGCAGCCACAGACGGTAAGGAAAAGAGCAGAATGACGATGCCAATCAATGCGAGCCATCGCTGCTGGTACAGAGGTTTATTCATCCAATGAACAGCCTTATTTCACCGCGTTTGCCAGAGTAGTATCTAATACACTCGTCAGGCGCAGTCCGTACTTGTCATTGACAACTACCACCTCTGCGTGACCCATTAAAGCGCCGTTCACTCTGACATCAAGTGGCTCACCGTTAAGCTTATCCAGCTCGATAACGCTGCCTTCGCCTGCTTTCATTAGATCAGCAAGTGCGACTTCTTTGCTGGCAACTTCCAGCGTAAGTGTCACCGGAATGTTTTTGAAAAAGCTGAGGTCGCGTTCAGTTACTGCCGGTGTGAACTTTGGTGTCTCGTCCTCAATCCCTTCCAGGTGGAAATCATCAAAGTTCAGTTCTTCGCTGTCAAAGGCGTTTTGTTCTAGTGACTCACTCATCTCAAGGACTCCTTGTCTTGGTTAATAATCAAAACTAATTGGCCATCTTTTTCGGCGACGTGTCCTGTAAACAGGTGCTCCTGACCGATGCTCACCGGAACGTCAGAAAGTAATTCAATGGGTAAAATATCGTCTGGTTTTAAAGCGACTAACTCGCTCAGTGGCAGTGTCTTCTTACTGAGTTGTGCAGTGAGTCTCACCGGTGTGGATTCTAGTGAGTGGCAAAATGGATCATATAAGTCCTGATTCGATTTTAGCCCCAGCTGCTGGGTTAAAACACCGATCAGTTCTTCATTCAGTCTAAGGTGAATAAGGCCACTGGTGTTGGCAATCGTCACTTTAATGGTTGCATACAGCCCCAGCCCCTGAGAAGGCTCAAACTCGGATACTGACCACATTTCGTCTGGTGCCAGCCAGTTGATGATGAACTTGCCAATTCTTTCCTGCAAACGACAATCGCTGTTACTCAGAACGTTTGTCTTTCGCTCAATTCTGGCACCAAAGAAGGTGTCAGCGATTCGTAGGAGCATTGCCTGGTCGATATGGACATAGAGAAGCCCTCCTGCATTGTGTTGAAATGTGCAGGTATGAGGCTTGAACATTTTGTTGGGTACAAGCGTATGGAGAGAGACTTCACTAATCGACGTCTCTACTTTTTCTGTTTTTAGCCAATTTTGCAGTTCATATGTCAGCGTATTGCATGAGTCTGATAACAGGTTCTCTAGCTTTTCGCGGATAATATGTACTGGCTTACCCAACCACTCTATATTTAATGGCTGAAATTCTTGAATAGACATTTTAATTCAGTTTTTGCTTATTATTTGTTTAATGGAGTGATATACGATATCTCCAAAAAGGTGAAAATGATATTACAGCGGAGGGGGAGGAGTGTCTATATAGAGGATTATGTTTAATATAAATAAATGTGATGTTTATTCTTAAAATAAAATTTAACTATCGAGAAGTGTCTTATTTATTAATATAGTGATTTTTTAGTATTGCGCAGGCACTTAAAATTGCGTAGAGTCTCGTCCTTGATGGTTATGGTGTTGCATATACTGGCTTTGGTTGTATATATGTCAGGTATGTTTTTTGATCCTCATTCCATGAATGATATGTATAGTTGTTGTTACATAAATGGAGCAGTGTAAATTAGAACGTACCTTACGTAGTATAAGATACTAGTTTCTTATTTGCTTTATGAATATGAGAAAGTGTTTTTTTTTGGCTCATTTGTTTCTGGACTTTTTCTATTGGAAAGGCTTTTTCAATAGAAATTCCAATGGACTTAGTAAGTTGGAAATATAATGGCGGAAGTTTATTTTGCACGCTGGAAAATTATATTCCGCAATATGGGAAGTTTTACTTCCGCTCTAATAAAAAAAAACGAACTTCTATTTAATATTGAATTAAAAAAACATGCGGAAGATTGGAGTAAAAGCTCTTTATTCAGTCACTCAGCTCCGTGGGTTAATGATGCAGAACAAAAACTAATCTCTAATGATGCAGCCATTACCAAAAATAAAATCTCTTTTAGTAATAATAGTAAAATATTACTTAATGCTATAGCTGAGGGAAATTGGTTAAAGATCGCGGCAAGCGGAAGTAACGCTTCCGGCTCTACGGAGTATCTGATTCCCCTAATTCGATTTCAAGAGGCATTATCTGAGTTCAAGCAGTGCGCGGCAGGCTTACCTGAAATGTCTTTTGCCGAGGCTCGGGATGCTGATATCTATTTTAAATCTGGCCAATCAACTCTGTCGGCCGCTCAGCGTAAGTACATACGAGCACTACACAGCTATCTGATTGCTGATGCACGTATCGATAAAGTTCTGATTGACGGACATACAGATAGTACGGGTGACTCAGTTACTAATCTAAAAATTTCCAGGCAGCGAGCAAAGCTGGTTGCCCGTGAACTAAGAAAACTCGGCGTTAACGAAAAAAAAAATAGAGCTCAGAGCTCATGGATCTCGTTATCCGGTTTTAACTAATGTAACAAAAGCAGGACGAGCAAAAAACAGACGTGTCACGGTTAGGTTAGTACGTGATAACGAAAACGTAATGCCTGCAATCTATTCAAAATAAAAAAAATAACTGGTACGAACAAAAAAAAGTACCAACAGAATGACTAAAGGTTGTCTATGTCAAGGATGGAAATATTGTTGGTTGAGCCCAACGAACATTGTGCCCAGCTTGTAATGAATGTATTGGAAAAGTCTGACTACCAGGTCAGGCACTCGCGCACCGGGCGTGCGGCACTGATTGATGAGCGTGCAGACGTGACATTAGTCAGTTCAAACCTGCCCGACATGTGTGTGAGGGAGTTTGTCGCCAGTCATCAGAAGCGGGCTAATAACGGTTTTGTTATTGCGATAGTTGAGCAAGAACAAGGCCTTTTAGCGGCAGAAACAATGAAAGCAGGAGCAACAGACTATCTGTTGCGCCCTTTTGAATCGACCCAGCTGGTCAGTTTGCTACGCAGGGTTGATGCTCTACGTAAGCCAATGGCAAACATCGTTGCCGAGTCCTGGCGCAGCAAACAGGTACTTCAGCTGGCACATCGAGCGGCTTGTACAAATGCCAGCGTACTGATTACTGGTGAATCGGGTACAGGTAAAGAAGTGCTGGCTCGTTATGTTCATGAGCACTCACCAAGAGCTGATGGGCCTTTTATTGCGGTTAACTGCGCTGCGATTCCTGAATCAATGCTTGAGGCGGTTCTTTTCGGTCACGTGAAAGGTGCCTTTACCGGTGCTACGGGTTCACAAACCGGTAAGTTTGAGGAAGCGAACGGCGGAACCATCTTACTCGATGAGATTGGTGAAATGTCTCCTGAAGTTCAGGCCAAGTTATTGCGTATTCTGCAAGAGCGAGTGGTCGAGCGTGTAGGTAGTCATAAAACCATTCAACTCGATATTCGTGTTATCGCTGCAACAAATAAAGACCTGCGTGAAGAAGTGCAAAAAGGCACGTTTCGCGAGGATCTCTACTATCGCCTCGACGTTCTGCCACTTCACTGGCCACCACTACGTGAACGTCAGGAAGATATCCTGCCTATCAGTCAGTTTTTTATCAAAAAATATCAGGACGGAAGCCACTGTCAGCTGTCGCAGGATGCCATGGTTGCCCTTAGTCAGTATCACTGGCCAGGCAATATTCGTGAGCTAGAGAATGTGATTCAGCGAGCGTTGGTCATGCGTCATGGTGACTACATTACCGCTCATGATCTGATGCTGCCGGTTAAGTTGATTGGTGCCGTACCTGAAGAGATGCCAGCCAATAAGCTCGGACATGTAGAAGTGAAGAAGCAGGCGGAATATCAATATATTTTGGATAAGTTGCGTGAGTTTGGCGGTAACCGTACCAAAACCGCTAACGCTCTCGGCGTATCCACTCGTGCATTACGCTACAAACTTGCGGCAATGAGAGAGTACGGCATCGATCTACAGTCGGTGCTTGGCTCAGCTGCCTAGAGGAGATGACATTATGGAAAGTCAACCGCTCAATAATTTGATGACTGCTGAACAGCTTATGCTGTCGAAAATGGAGAACATGCGTGCACAGGTTGCACCAGAGTTTGTTGTGACCGCTCATCCGCTGGATATGCAAAAGGTGAATCAGCCGATGTCCTTTTCTAACGCGATGACCAATGTTCTGGATGTGGTGAACAAGCATCAATCCGTAGCGAGTGAAAAGATGACGGCGGTTGAAACCGGTCAGAGTGATGATTTGGTTGGCGCTATGATTGCAAGTCAGAAAGCCAGCCTGTCATTTAATGCACTTATGCAAGTACGCAATAAAGTGGTCGCTTCGTTCGAAGACGTAATGAAAATGCCGGTGTAATCCATGACTGATATATCTACCAATGTAATGAGCAATCTGGCTGTGAAACCTGAACCGATCAGCGGTTCAGCTTCCGCTAAAGATCCCGGAGAATTCACCCATAAAGTGAAGCAAATCTGGGCGAGCAGTCAGCGTAATCTCGTCTTATCTGCAGTGCTGGCGGCAATCGTCGCTGCCATCATTGTGGTCGCTTTGTGGAGTGCGTCGCAAAGCTATCGCCCGCTATACAGTAAGCAAGAACGATTCGATATCAGTGAAATCGTCTCAGTGCTGGAAGCGGACGGCATCAGCTATCGTCTTCAGGAGCAGAGTGGTCAGGTGCTGGTCCCGGAAGGTGAAGTTGCCCGTCTCCGTATGTTACTTGCGGCTAAGGGTGTAAAAGCGAAGCTGCCGACAGGTTTTGATTCGCTTCAGGAAGACAGCTCACTTGGTACCAGTCAGTTTATGGAAACGGCACGCTACCGTCACGGTCTTGAAGGTGAATTGGTGCGCACGATTATGTCGCTCAACTCGGTATCAAATGCGCGCGTTCATCTTGCCGTTCCGGCCAAAACTCTTTTTGTACGTCAAAACGCTGAGCAACCTTCAGCCTCTGTCATGCTTGAGCTTAAACCAGGTGAAGACCTCAAGCCTGAGCAGGTAGAAGCGGTAGTGAACCTTGTGGTTGGTAGCGTGACTGCCATGAAACCTGAATTTGTCTCTGTAGTCGATCAGTACGGTCGCTTGCTGAGTGCGGATATCGGTTCAACCGAATCGGGCAAGGTGAATGCAAAATATCTCGAATACCAGAAAAATGTCGAGAAGCAGATCATCCAGCGTGCTGCGGACATGCTGACGCCGATTGTGGGGCCAAGTAACTTTCGCGTTCAGGTTGCGGCAAACATGGATTTTAGCCGAGTTGAAGAAACTCAGGAGATCCTGGATAACAATCCGGTCGTCCGTAAAGAGCACACCATCCAGAACAATTCCATCGATAACATCGCGCTTGGTGTACCGGGTACATTAAGTAACTTACCGCCGGTGAATGGCGAAGTTGAGACCAAAGACAGCCAAAACACCAATGCTCGCGCAGAAGTGAATCGTCAGTATGCAGTAGGCAGCAGTGTTCGACGTACTCAGCATCAGCAGGGACAGATTGAAAAGATCAGCGTCTCCATCCTTCTGAACGATGCCGCGGCACCTAACGGAACAAACTGGCTGCCGGGTGAGAAAGAACAGATCTCAACCATGATCTCAGATGCTGTTGGTATCACTGCTGAGCGCGGTGACCGACTAAGCATGATGAGCTTCAATTTCATGCCGATTAGCATTGAAGCTCCGCCGACGATTCCTTGGTGGCAGGATCCTACCATTCAGCAGCCATTACGTTACGCAATTGGCGGTATGCTGGGTTTAGCGATGATCTTCTTTGTTCTGCGTCCGTTAATTATGCATGTGACAGGAGCGGATAAGGCATCACGTGAAGTTCAGCCTGCTGCGGATCAAGAGGAGCACCTCTACGACAACATGCAAACCCGTGAGGAGCGTGAACGGGAAGAACTGCTCAACCGCCGTTTAATGGAAAAGGGAATAACAGCTTCAACCGGACTTGATGTGAGCAATGATATGTTGCCGCCGCCGGGATCTCCTTTGGAAATACAGCTTAAACACCTGCAGCTAATCGCGAATGAAGAGCCAGAGCGAGTTGCCGAAGTACTGAAACAATGGGTAAATGTTAATGAATACACAACAGCCAGCGCAGCAACAAGCAACGCTTAATCAAGTTGAACAAACGGCACTTGTACTGCTTGGTATGGGTGAAGATGCGGCAGCGAAAGTTCTGCGTCATTTTAGCCGTGATGAGACTCAACGGGTAACCAAAGCCATGGCGCGTTTAAGCGGCATTAAAAGTGATAGTGCTTATGGCGTAATTCAGAGTTTCTTCGAGGACTTTCGTCAGCACAGTGGTATTCGCGGAGCGTCCAAAGAGTATTTATCAAACACATTGAGAAAAGCCCTTGGTAACGATCTCGCGAAAGGCTTGCTGAATAACATTTACGGTGATGAAATCCAGAATAATATGCAGCGCCTGCAGTGGGTTGATGCTGAAATACTCGCGCGGTTCATTGCTGGTGAGCATCCGGAAATGCAGGCCATTTTTCTAGCGTATTTGCCCGCTGAAAGTTCTTCTCTTGTGCTTAAGCACCTGCCTGACGATTACCATGACGAACTTCTGTACCGAATCGCTTCTTTACAGGATATCGACCACCAGATCGTCAGAGATCTTAATGATCTGATTGAGCGTTGCATTGAACAGGTTTCGATCGCTCAGAGTGCACCGCTCTCCGGCGTTAAACAGGTAGCGGATATTATTAACCGTTACGATGGCGATCGCGGTTCTCTTATGGAAATGCTTAAGCTGCATGATGAAGAGATGGTCGGTAAAGTTGAACAGAACATGTTTGACTTTATGGTGCTGGCGCGTCAGCGGGAAGACACCATTGTTAAGCTGGTACAGTTAATTCCGGTTGATCTTTGGGGTGTGGCGCTGAAAGGTGCTGAAATCACTATTCAGCAGGCTATAAAAGCCTCTATGCCGCAGCGTATGGCAAAAGCCCTGGAAGATGATATGCAGGCTCGTGGTGCTGTTCCGGTTAGCCGTGTGGAAAGCGCACGCCAGGAAATTATGGCCCTGGTCCGTGAACTTCATGACTCAGGCGAAATTGAGTTGCTGCTCTATGAAGAGCCAACTGTGGAGTAAACTATGTCGGCGACAAAATCGAACTTACTCAATGGGGCTGCTTCCGGCTATCGTGTTCACCGGTTTCCTCCTTTGGCTCAGCCCGTGCGTAAAGAGAGCGAAATACACACAGATGAGAGCTGGCAGGATGCGCAAGCTGATTTGCAACAGCAGCTAGAAGCAGGTTTCCAGCAAGGGATTGACCAGGGTCATCAGGAAGGCTTTCGTCAGGGGCTGGAACAAGGTAAGCAGCAAGGATTAGCGGAAGGTCAGAAAGAGGGCTTCCAGAAGGGTTTTGCCTCCGGGGAGCAATCAGGCCAGCAGTCATTCATCCAAGCGGCACAGCCAGTACATCAACTCTATCAGGCGCTTTCTAACTGGCAAGATGAACGCGAACAGCAGCAGCGACACATCATCTGTGAACTGGTGCAAAAAGTGGCTCAGCAGGTCATTAGGGCGGAGCTTACTCTCCGCCCTCAGCAAATTCTCTCTCTGGTTGATGAGATCCTCGAGGCCATGCCTGGTAAGTCAGAGAAAATCACTGTACATCTGAACCCTCAGGATCTTGAGCGTATCACGCAGGTGAACTCTGACCTTCCGGATGAATGGAAGTTGGTTGCGAATCCGGAACTGTCCGTCGGCGGATGTCACGTTGTGACAGAGGAAGCGGAAGCTGATGCGAGTTGTGACTCTCGTCTGGAAGTGTGCATGGACAATGTGAAACAACATCTTCTCGATGAAGCCACGCCATTAGTAGCAGAAGGTCTTGATGGGTAACACATTCGAAAATGACATGCTCTCTGAGCGAATGAATGGGGCGTTAGCATCGCTCGATTCTGTACCGGTTGCAAAAGTGACCGGACGCTTAGTCAAAGTAAGTGGCTTTATGCTCCAGGCTGTTGGTTGCAGGTTCAAACTTGAACAACGCTGTTTAGTGGAAACCGCTGAGGGCGAGATGATTGAAGCCCAAGTTGTTGGCTTTGATCATTCAGTCGCTTACTTAATTCCAATCAGCCGACTGGGCGGCCTGTTTGCTGGTGCGAAAGTGGTACCCCTTGATGGTGACAGTACAATCCAGTTGAGTGAAAAGTGGCTGGGCCGCGTCGTTAATGGCTTGGGTGAAGCGCTCGATGACGGGCCGAAACTTCAGGGCGGTGAACGCGTGTCACTGCACCCGAATCCTATTAACCCACTTAAGCGTCGTCCGGTGGATACTCCTCTGGACGTGGGTGTACGCACGATTAACGGGTTATTAACCATAGGTAAAGGTCAGCGTATCGGCCTGATGGCGGGTAGTGGCGTAGGTAAAAGTGTGTTGATGGGAATGATTACCCAAAATACCGAAGCCGATGTGATTGTGGTAGGCCTGATTGGTGAGCGTGGACGTGAAGTCAGGGAGTTTGTTGAGCGTAATCTGACACCTGAAACTCGTCACAAAGCCATCATTATTGCAGCGCCTGCGGATGAGTCTCCGTTAATGAGGCTTAGAGCGACGCTACTTTGTCACCGTGTTGCGGAATATTTCCGTGACAGAGGCAAAGACGTACTGCTGCTTATGGACTCGTTAACCCGCTATGCAATGGCGCAGCGTGAGATCGCGCTGTCATTAGGCGAGCCTCCTGTCTCTCGAGGCTATCCGCCTTCAGTGTTCAATATTCTACCCCAGCTTTTAGAGCGTTCAGGAAACGGCGAAAACCATGACGGCAGTCTGACTGCGATTTATACCGTTCTTGCTGCCGGAGATGATCAGCAAGATCCGGTTGTCGATTCCGCGCGCGCTATTCTTGACGGACATGTGGTACTGACAAGGAAGCTGGCCGAGCAGGGCCATTATCCTGCCATAGACATTAACGCTTCGGTCAGCCGTTGTATGTCGGCATGTACTCAGCCTGCGCATTTGACGGTTGTGCAGAACTTCCGGCAGATGTACTCCAATTATCTTCAGGTTAAAGATCTCCTCCCATTGGGCGGATATCAGCCCGGACAAGATCATGAGTTGGACAGAGCTGTTTCTTTATACCCACAGCTTAGAGCATACCTTCAGCAGTCTGCCGATACCGCTGTCGATTATAAAACTAGCTTGACCGAACTGGCGCAGCTGTTCCAGTAAATTTACTCGATAGGGGATAAACACGATGGAAGCAAAATTAAGAGCAGTCGGACAGTTTCAGAAGATACAGGAAAAAAGCCGCGATCTTATGTCTCAGCAGCTTGAGTCTATGCGCCAGCAACATACGCAGACACAAGGTAAGCTTGAACAGCTTGCTCAGTTACGAACTATTACCGGCAGTTCGGTACGTAACGCAGTCAGTTTAAACAGCGAGGCGCTGATGAATTTAAACCGCGTTGATCAGATGCTGCAACGATTTATTGTCCATCAGGAGAGTGAGCAGGCGGTGATGCAGGCTCAGTGTTCTTCTCTGCAAAAGCAGCTTGAACATAAGCACATGAAAGTAAAAGGCCTGGAGAAGGTTGTTGAAAGCTGGCAGTCAGAGCTAAAAATTCAGAAACAGCAGCTTGAAGACAATGCAACTGAAGAGATCGTGAATAGCCGTTTCAAGATGAAACTGTTCTGAACAGTACCATCCCAACTGTTTCCCTGAGGCGCGCCTAAATGATGGCTCAGGGCATTAAATAACTTATGGCATTAAACAGACGAGCTATAGCAGCTTCTCCCCTAACCAAAAGCAGAATAAACCAGCCTGTTTAATTGTGGGTTGAGCCCTTTGATACGAGATGCTCGTTGACGAAATCGATGAATACCCGTAAACGCGCTGGCATGTACTTTGTCTGCGGGTACTGCATAGCAATAGCGCCATGATAGTTACTTTTAATCATCCAGTCCGAGAGCACTTCAACGACTTCTTCTCGCTCTAGCGCATCTTTAACCACAAAATCGTGAAAGATACCGATGCCTAATCCAGCTTTTACCCCGTTTAAACGCATTTGTGAGTGGTTAACGGCGTAACGGCCTCTTACCGCAACGGAGTGAAAGGCCTCTTCTTTAAAGAACGACCAGATGTTGTCTTTATCGTTTTCTGCAAGATAAATACAGTCATGTTTTTCCAACTGAGTCGGATGATCAGGCATGCCGTGTTGGGCCAGATAGTCCGGGGATGCGCACAATACGAGATTGGTTTTACTGATCTCTTTCAGCACCAGGTTTTCGTCGGGTTTGTCAGTCAGTTTAAAGGCTACGTCTATTCCTTCTCGGAACAAGTCGATTTCGCCATCTGCAGCGCGGAGTTTTAACTGAATTTCCGGATATCGTTGTAAAAAAGGCAACACAAAAGGCTGAAGTACCGAATTCAGGAATGCCTCTGGAGCGGCAACCGTTAATGCGCCAGTTGGTTCAGTATGATCTTCCGCCGACAGTTCCACCGCTTGCTGGGCAGCGTTAACCATCGCAATACTCTGGTCGTAGACCTTTTGCCCGGCCTGGGTGATAAGAAGTTTGCGTGTGGTACGTTCAAATAACTTCACCGAAAGCGCATGCTCTAATCGCGTGATCAACTTACTCAGTGCAGACGGGGTAACCCCGAGCTTTTTTGCGGCGGCGGTAAAGCTGCCTTCATTGACGACCAGGATAAATGAAGCAAGATCTGGCAGCAGGGCGATAAGTTTTGGATTAACCATAAGTTTCGGTGTTGTCGAACGGAATGGGGGTATTTTCCGGTACGGTTGAAATTGGTTCAAGTGTATGCGTCGTGCTTTCGTGATATTTTTCGCTCAAAGGCGTTAAGTTGCTGATTATCAGCGGTAATGGAACGATATCTACTCATGTGAGGTACCCGGTCAGAAGTTGTGAGAAATTTATGAGAGTTTGATGAGGTTGCCGGTAGAACTACTTGTCATGCTTAGAGGCAAGAACGGTAATCGTTCGACGAGCAATCTTACCCAGGCCGCTTTATAGGCTTGAGGAACACTCTCATTAAAGGATGGATTCACAATGAAAAAACGTACCCAGCTTGGCCTCGCCATTACTTCGGTTGCCATTACTGTTGCTTCTGCGCTTGGCGCAGCGTCAGTCAACGCGGCAGAACTGGAGATCACCATAACCAACGCCACCAAAGGCATCTATTTTACCCCACTTATTGTAGCAGCGCATGGTTCTGATCTGCATATGTTCAGAGTGGGAGAGGCTGCAACATCTGAGCTTGAATCGATGGCGGAAGAAGGTGACATTTCAGGTTTATCCAGTGTAATTGGCAACGCTGGTGGCGCAGTGCTGGAAAATCCGGCTGGTGGCTTTCTTGACCCCGGTACTGAAACCACATTTACATTCGACAGTGGTGAGCATGCCTACCTTTCTCTCGGTGCAATGCTTTTACCGACTAATGACGGGTTCGTTGGATTAGATAGCTGGAAAATTCCCGAAGAAGCAGGAACTTATAAAGCAACGTTAAACAGTTATGATGCCGGTACCGAAGCTAATGACGAGTTAATGGCCAGTATTCCTAATCCTCCCTTTATTACTTTTGGCAGCGGAGGTACCGGGGTGGAAACGGCGGTTTCTAACGACAAAGTTCACGTACATCCGGGGAACTTAGGTGACAGCGATCCAGTGGATGGATTAAGTGATCTCGACAGTAGTAGCCATCGCTGGTTAAATCCGGTTGCGACCATCGTCATCGAAGTGAAGTAAGGGGGATGTATGAAATACAAAATCTTACTCGCGGCAGCCTCAGTTGCTATATTGGCAGGTTGTTCTGACAGCGATACTGACGTAATAAAGTCATACACATATACGGTCAGTGTGGAGAACTTAACCGCAAATCAGCCTATGTCTCCGCTGGCGGTACTTGTTCATAACAGCGATTTCCAACTGTTTGAGGTTGGCCACAGTGCATCGGTTGCATTAGAGCACTTAGCTGAAGGCGGCAGTAATGCTGAGCTGATAGCCATGATGAATGATGACGACAATATTGATCAAGGTATATCTGGTAATGGTTTGTTGCTTCCAGGAGCTTCTGATGAGGTGACCATCTCGATAAACCCAAACCGCTTCGGTTATTTATCGGTGGCGTCAATGTTGGTAAATACTTATTTATCGGTGGCGTCAATGTTGGTAAATACTAATGATGCTTTTGTGGGAGAGGCTGGGTTGTCGCTTAAATCGCTCGCGGTTGGTGAAAGCTACATAATGAACATGAACGTGTGGGATTCCGGAACCGAGCTTAATGATGAACTTGCGGCGACGATTCCGGGGCCAGCTGGTGGCGGTGAAGGCTTTAATGCTGATCGGAACGACAGTTCTGACATAGTCTCTTTCCATGCGGGAGTTATCAGCCAGGATGACGGATTGACGGATTCTGCGTTGTCCGCAAATCACCGATTTCTTAACCCTGGAGCGAAGGTTACTATCACTCGAATTGAATAGTGACTCAAACAGAGTAGTTACTTGAATAAAACGGTGATACGAACAGAATAATCCCAGATTCCGGCGGCTCTCTCCCTCACTTTTGATCTTTCCGTTGCCGCCGGATCCTTTTTTGAAATAAAGCCTGCTTATATCCGGTCATGTGCAGAATGAGGCTTCTCAAAGGCAGAGAAAGTCATCGGCAGGGGAAAGATCATGGCTCAACAGGCGATTCACCCAGCGGCCAATTTAGCGGCGAACATTTTGCTGGTCGAAGATGACAACGATTTGGCAGAACTGATTCAAATGCATCTTAAGTTTCAGGGACATAGTGTTCAACGGGTCATTAGCATCGAAAAAGGTGAAGAGGAATATCGGCGGCAGGTTTTTGATTTAGTCATCCTTGATCGGGGTTTACCAGATGGAGATGGTTTGGCATTTTGCCATTACCTGCGTCAGCAACAGGACTGGACTCCGGTATTGGTGCTGACCGCTAGAGACAGCGAGATGGACAAAGTCGAAGGGTTAGAGGCCGACGTCGACGACTACATCACGAAACCCTTTAGTGTGCTGGAGTTTCAGGCTCGGGTGAGGAATGTACTGCGCCGGATTAAGCAGGTGACGGAAAAGGAACCGCAACGGCCAGAGTGTGAAAGCGTTTTAAATTTCGGTTCATTAAAGATTGTTCCGGATTTACATCAGGTATCGCTTAATAATCAGGATGTCTCGCTGACGGCTACGGAGTTCTCTTTGTTGCAGTTCCTCGCGACACGCCCGGGCAGAGTATACAGCAAAGATGAGTTGCTTGATCACGTCTGGAACACCAACCACGCAGGATATCATCACACGGTTTGCAGCACCATTAACCGCTTGCGGTCAAAGTTACTCCTGCCGGATTCTGAGCATCACTTTATCCAAACTGTCTGGGGTGTCGGTTACAAATTTCTGCCACATCAATGAGGAGGTGTCAGGATGAGTTTTAAATCCCGTTTGGTGGTGTTTACCACGGTGTGGTTTTGTCTGACAGCTGCGGCTATTGCACTGACTTACAACTGGCAAAAAGAGACCATTGAGCTTCGCACTCAGCAGAGCTTACACAAAGACCTGGCCAGTCATATGCGTGATGATAACCCGTTAATGATCGGAACGGATTATAATCCCAAGGCGCTAAAATCTATCTTTCATACTCTGATGTTGATTGGCCCTGATTTTGAAATTTACTTTCTTGATAGCCAGGGCAATGTCACTACACATGCTGCCCCGGAAGGGACTGAGCTATTGGCCTCGGTAAGTCTATCGCCGATAAAGCAGTTTTTACGTGATGAGCCTTTTCCTATTTTGGGTGATGACCCGCGAAATCGTGATGCGCATAAAGTGTTTTCTGTTGCTGCGATTGAGGAGTTCGGCTCAACTGTTGGTTATTTGTACGTGGTGATAGGCAGCTCCAGACATACTGCGATAGCCGATGCGCAAGTCGATACGCCGTACATTGCGCTAGCAGGTCTGGTTTTACTTTCCATAGTAGGTTTTGCATTTGGTGCTTACGTGCTGGTGAAGCGCAGTTTTCTCAACCCGATTGCCCATGTGGCGGATCAATTGCAACAGCAGGCAGAGCACGGTTTCCGCCTGAAGCCGGAGTTTGTTCATCAGGTTCCGGAGCTGGTTCCTGTTGCTCACTCTTACCATCTGATGGCAAAGCACATTCAGCAGCAGTTTCTGCAACTCGAGTATCAGCCTTCCCACCGCCGTCAGAGTCTCCTTCAGCTCAGCCATGATCTGAAGACTCCGCTTTCGAGCGTGCTGGGGTATTTAGAAACGTGGCGATTACAGCATCCGGAGTCTGATCCCCTTATCGACGTGGCTTTCCGCAACGGTGAAAAACTCTCCGGACAGCTGCATACATTGCTCGATGAGGCGAAAAAAGAGACCACATCGCCGAGCTATGATTATCTTCCTGTCAATCTGGCAGAACTGATGACGGAATGCGCCGAAACGATGCAAAATCAGTTTCAGAACAAGAGGGTTACCTTGAGTGTTGATATGGCCGAGAAAGTGCAGACCATTGGGGATAAGGGGTTACTGGAAAGGGTGTTGTTAAATTTGCTTGAAAATGCTCTACGTCATAGCCCGCCGAAGTCAACGATACATTGTCGGGTCAGCTTCAGTGAAGATAAGTCAAATGTTCACTTTACACTTTCTAACCCCGTCGATAAGGGGGCTCAGAAGGGATCTTTAGGTATCGGAACTAAAATTGTGCAGTCTATTCTAATGTTGCATCATAGTTACTTAGAGACAGATATTACCTCTTCCATGTTTACGCAGCGGTTCACACTTCTGGCTGTATGAATTGAGTGTTAATTCAAGGCGGTTCAAGAGGATGATGGACTGTTGATCTAAACAGGTAAAAATAAGTTCACCTGTATATACATCATCAACTCATACTAAACTGTATAGATTGTTTTTGTTTTTTTGCACTAAAATGTTTAGCAAAATAACCACTTAGAGTAAGAAAAAAGTTTAAGTTTTCCGACCCCGCCTTCCCGGTTTTCTGATGTCGTTTCAAACCTAATCAAAAAGCAATGTCCATACTTTTTTCATATGAAATACGCCAACTATCTCTGGCGGTGAATTTGATGTTTTTATCTTCATTTTGAATATAAAAGTGGAACTAACGTCACTTTTGTGTAGTGATGTAAATTAAACTTAAGTTTTAATAAGTAATAATGTTTCAGTAACAGAGAGTTACGTATTCAGAATAACAATATGATGTCTATTTTTAATAAGGAATAACAAATGAGCAACAAGGAGTCTACTCAGACGAATCAAAGTCGCCGTAATTTTCTGAAAGGCGCAACGGGTGCCGTTGTGGCAGGGGTTAGCGCTTCTGCTTTTTCTAGCTCAGCGCTAGCTGGCGAGCAGAAAATTGACTGGAGCAGTAATGGTCTAGGTAGCAAAAACGATAAGCACTTTTGGCGTAAAGTGCAAAAGCAGTTCGTTTTGGATAAAAAAACAACTTACATGAACATCGGCACAACAGGTTCTATGCCTAAGCATGTTCTGGAAGGCTACGAAGAAAACAACAGATTGATCGCCACACACCCATGGGATATGCAAGGTAAGTTTGGTTCTTGGCCATATGTAACGGATATGGCGGCAGAAATTGCTGCTGGCTTTGGCGCCGATCCAGAAGAAATTATCCTGAGCCGCAATACGACTGATGGATTATGTACGATCATCAATGGTCTGCACTTCGAGGAAGGTGATGTAATTCTAACGACCCACCATGAGCATGCTGGTGCTATTTCTCAACTTAATATCGCTAAGAATCGCTTCGGTGCAGAGGTTGTAGAGATTCAGCTTCCGGTGTTTACCGGAACTGAAGAAGTGACAGAAGATGATTATATTGAAGCGTTCCGTGAAGCGATTGAAATTCATCAAAATGTACGCTTGATAGTATTCTCTCATGTGACATACAAAACAGGCTCGACTCTACCGGCTAAGGCAATATGTGATCTAGCGAAAGCAAACAACATTCCTACCATTATTGATGGTGCCCACACTATAGGTATGCTCGATCTTGATTTCCATGACATAGACTGTGATTTTTATGCAGGTTCTGGCCATAAGTGGCAGTGTGGAGCTGGTGCGACTGGTATTCTATATGTGCGTAAAGGTGAGAACGTTCTTGGTGAACGCTTGAATGAATACTGGAACGACCGAAAAAACCCGCTGTGGTTGATTAACTCATCACTCTCTCATGCCGAGTACATGGGTAAACAGATCCAGCTGCAGTATTGTGGTAACGATAATTTCCCAGCGAAACAAGCACTAACCGATAGCTGTAAAATGTGGGATGAGATCGGACGAGATCGTATTGAGGAGCGTGTACTAGCACTGGGAGCGCAATGCAAAGTATCGCTAGCTGAGGCACTGCCACAAGCTAAAATTTTCTCTCCGAATGTTGAGGGGTTAACCAGTGGTATTACAACGTTTAACCCTTTCTCTGATGTTACAGACGGCGCAATTCTCACTGAGTTTCGTGACCGCCTGAGAGAAGAGTATGGATATATCATCCGTACGACAAGTTTCAAGCTGTATAAAGATGATGGCTTCGATACTTATGCACTTCGTATCTCGACTCACTTGTTCCATGATGAACAAGATGTAGAAGGTCTGGTTCAGGCAATCACAGACTTGTACTATTCATTTTAAAGTTGTAGATCCTCAAGCGCCCTCTATTGGGCGCTTTGTTTGTGGTAGGAAAAGTTATTTACTATGTCAGTCAGTATTATTAAGAGAGCTGTAACAGCGCTGGGGTTAATTACAGCTACTGTTGTATCAGCTCCAACGTGGTCATATGACCTAGAAGAAGTCCGCGAAAGTGGTGTATTGCGTCATATCGGTGTTTCTTACGCCAATTTTGTCTCCTATATTGAGCAGGGAGAAATACAAACACTGACGGGGTTTGATGTAGACATAGTAAAAGGCTTTGCTCAATCACTTGGTGTACGTTACGAGTATGTCCCAGCTCAGTGGAGTAACATGCTTGGTAAGCTCACTGGCCAGCACGTTAAGTACCAGGATAAACGTGCAGTACTAGGAGAGCACACACCAGTTGAAGGGGACTTGATCGCAAATGGTGTGACCATTTTAGACTGGCGAAGTGAAGTGGTCGATTTTTCGCAGGACTATTTCCCATCAGGCGTTTGGTTGGTATCCAGAACCGATTCAACACTCTCTCCAATTAAACCAAGCGGCTCGATTGATGACGATATAGAGAGCGTCAAAAAGCTGATTGACGGCAGAGACGTGTTAGCTCTGGAGCATTCTTGTCTTGATCCTAATCTTTATGACTTGTATGACACCGGGGCAAATGTGATTCTGCCGGATGGTCACCGTCTTCTTAATGAGATGGTTCCGGCAATCATGAAGAACGATGCTGAGAGCACCTTGTTAGATGTTGCAGATACACTTATCGCTTTAGAAAAGTGGCCAGGTGAAGTAAAAGTGATTGGCCCGATATCTGAAAACCAAAAGATGGCGGTTGCTTTTCGCAAAGACTCACCGCAATTACGCAAAGCGTTTGACCAATATTTAGACTCTATTAAAAAAGATGGAACTTACGAAAGGTTAGTAAAGAAGTATTATCCGTCTATTTACTATTTTTATAATGATTACTTCATGGAAGACAGTAAGAAAAATTAATGAAAAAGTCCGCTAAAAGAATTTCCAGTAAGAAATTATAACAATAAGCGCAATACTAGTTTCCATTTATTTGGCGATGATTATTGTTATTACTAGTCTTGGACAAAATAAGTTAAAAGAATCTCAATACAGAGAGCTGGATTTAAAAGTAAAAAGCTATGCAAGTAAATTAGATAACTTGTTTACCATAGCTAGCGAAGATATCGACAACTTATCTGGTGACAGAGCTGTTCAGTCATTTTTTGCTAATTTAGCTTCTGGCATGTCCATGGAGTATGGTTTAGGAGCAAGTCTGTTTAACCTTAAACTTCGCTTTGACAACAAAATTGACAGTAAAAAAAATTAATGGCAGTAACATATATAGTAAATTGGCGCTGATTGGTAGTGATGGTAAGACTATCGTTACCACAGGCTCTGAACCATTAGAATTATTGGATGTTAGCCAGTTTACGAACGACCATGACCATGTTGAAGAGGTATACGCCTATTCGGATGGTAGTTCTAAACTCATTCAGGTTGTTAAGAAAGTTGAATTCTCCGGAAAACGCGTTGCGTTTATTGTCGCTGATATTGATCCTGATGTAGTTATTGACCAACTTACTAATCAAGAACATAAAGACAGTGGCAGCCGTATGGTACTCAATATTAAAGATGTTGAGATGGTCGTGTGGGACTCTATTTCCGGAAGTTTAGTTGATAGCAGCCATGAAAGTGAATCTGTGGCTAAAGAACTTTCTGGGAAAATATATTTTGAAATTCCGGTAGACCGATACCACTTCAAATTAAGAGCCTGGTTCAAGCCTCTGAATGAAAGTGCTATTTATACTTCTCGACTATTTATTGTCGGATTAAGTATTCTGGCAGTGATGATTGTCATTGGTTTGTGCTATGCGTTTGTTGCTAATAACAATCGAATAGAATTAAAGATAAAGCTGGAAGAAGAGAAAAAGCGCAAAGATATACTTTCACAGCAAAATGAAAAATTAACGAATGAGATAGAGCGTCGTAAAGCGTCTGAAAAAGAGCTCGAGTTCCAGGCCAAATATGACACTTTAACGAATTTGCCTAATCGAAGTTATGGCTCCGAGCGACTTGAGTCAGAGCTGATTCGTGCATCCCGCAATGGCTCTAAAGTCCTCGTCATGTTTATCGATTTGGATCATTTCAAACAGATTAATGACTCGATGGGGCATATTGTCGGTGATGAAATTCTAAAACTCAGCGCACAACGCTTGCACTGCGTAACAAGAAAAACGGATCTGTTAGCCCGAATTGGTGGTGATGAGTTCTTGTTGGTTGTACCTGACTTACCTGACAATGATACCGCCAAACGTGTTGCTTCAAGCGTACTTTCAGCATTTGATAAACCGTTAGTTTGGAACACGCATGAATTCTTCCTATCTAGCAGTATAGGGATGTCTGTCTACCCTGACGATGGAGACAGCGCTCAACAACTGCTGGCTTGTGCTGATATGGCGATGTATCGGGTGAAGGAAGATGGCCGTGACGCATTCTGTTTTTATAATCAAAACATGAATCAAGATTTACAGCGCTACCTTGATCTGGAAAGTCGTTTACGTAACGCCATCGCTAATCAATCATTAGAGCTTTATTATCAGCCGATTATTGAACTGAAAAGTGGCCAGATTGTCGGCGCAGAAGCTTTGATGCGCTGGAAAGATGAGAAGTACGGATTTGTTAATCCTGATGAGTTCATCTCTATTGCAGAGAAAAACGGCTTAATTCACCAAGTGGGTGAGTTTGCAATTCAACAAGCTTGCCTTCAGGCAGCGCAATGGCAAGCTATCACGCCATTGTTTATGTCGGTTAACTTCTCTAGTGTTCAGTTCCGTTATTGCGAACGTTTACTTGAATTTATTAAGAAGTGTTTAAACGAATCCGGTCTTCCTACTGATAAGTTTGATGTAGAAGTAACAGAAAGCTTGCTCTTCAATCATGATCAAAGTTTACTAGACATGCTGGATAACTTAAGAGCACTGGGCACCAAACTGACGATTGATGATTTTGGTACCGGCTACTCGGCCCTAAGTTACTTACAGAAGTTTCCATTTGACCGTCTGAAGATTGACCGCGCATTTATGCAGAACGTGTTTGAAAACGATTCTGACCGAGAACTGGTTAATGTAATCATTGCAATGGCCAAGGCTCTGAATCTGAAGATCGTTGCTGAAGGTATCGAAGAGCGTCGTCATGTAGATTACCTTAACGAGCGAAACTGTGAGTTTGGCCAAGGTTTCTACTATAGCCGTCCACTGCCAGCCGAGGAGTTTGAAGCGTTACTGAAACAAGCACCTTGGCAATAAACCTTTCTAATACAATGCCCTACAAAAGCATTAATGATATTTGTGCTTCAGATTCATTAATGCTTTTCCACCTCAAGGGATAATCGCTGTCCCTGCTTTGAATTACACTACAATTAATTGATAAATGATCGCCGTTGACGCCCGTCACATAAAGGCTAAATCAAATTCAAAGCGAACAAGTTCTCGCCAAAATACTCAAGAAGGAATTGCGAATGTCTTCTGCATTTTACCAACAGATCCAGCAACAAATTGAAGAAGTAAAGGCTGAAGGTCTTTACAAATCTGAGCGTGTTATTACCTCTCAGCAGCAAGCTGCCGTAAAAATCTCTACTGGCGAAGAAGTTCTGAACTTCTGTGCGAATAACTATCTGGGTCTGGCTAACCATCCAGCGCTTATCGAAGCGGGTAAAGCAGGTATGGACGAGCACGGCTTTGGTATGGCGTCAGTGCGCTTTATCTGTGGTACTCAAGACATCCACAAAGAGCTTGAGCAGAAGCTGTCTAAGTTCTTAGGTAAAGAAGATACGATTCTTTACACTTCATGTTTTGATGCGAACGCAGGCCTGTTCGAAACGATCCTTGGTAAAGAAGACGCAATCATTTCTGATGCACTTAACCATGCTTCTATTATTGACGGTGTTCGTCTTTGTAAAGCAATGCGCTTCCGTTACTCAAACAATAATATGGAAGAGTTGGAACAACAGTTAATCGCGGCGAAAGAAGCTGGCGCACGCCACATTCTTATTGTTACTGACGGTGTGTTCTCTATGGACGGCGTGGTGGCGAACCTTCCTGCTATCTGTGACCTTGCAGAGAAATACGGCGCATTGACCATGGTCGATGACTCTCACGCGGTTGGCTTCATGGGTAAAACAGGCGCAGGTACACCTGAGTACCATAATGTCGTTGACCGTATCGATATTATCACTGGTACGCTTGGCAAAGCATTGGGCGGTGCTTCAGGCGGTTACACGTCAGGTAAAGCAGAAGTGATCGACTGGTTACGTCAGCGTTCGCGTCCATACCTGTTCTCAAATTCAGTTGCGCCATCTATTGTAAATGCTTCTATCAAAGTGCTGGACCTGCTAGAGCAAAGTGGTGAACTGCGTGACCGTTTATGGGAAAACGCAGCACACTTCCGTACTCGTATGGAAGATGCAGGCTTCACCATGGGTGGTGCAGACCACGCGATCATTCCAATCATGTTAGGTGATGCAAAAGTGGCGGCTGAGTTTGCTGAGCGCGCGCTGGAAAAAGGCATCTACGTTATCGGTTTCTCTTTCCCTGTTGTACCAAAAGGTCAGGCGCGAATCCGTACTCAAATGTCAGCAGCACACTCTCGTGAGCAGCTAGATCGTGCGATCGATGCGTTCATTCAAGTTGGTAAGGACATGGGCATCATCTAAGTTTGCGGATGCTTGAGGTTACAAAGGCTTTCCCAACTCTTCTTGAGTCGGCTCATGGGCAAAGCCTTTTACCGCTTCTTTAAACATCATTGATGACAGTATTTTTTGTCACGCACAGAGCGGGCAATGTTTGGTGAATATTATGAAAATTAAAGCATTATCAAAGCTAAAGCCTGAAGAAGGCATTTGGATGACCGAGGTAGACAAACCTGAAATCGGTCACAACGATATCCTGATCAAAATTAAGAAAACCGCGATTTGTGGTACCGACGTACACATTTACAACTGGGATGAATGGTCACAAAAAACCATTCCTGTTCCTATGGTTGTAGGCCACGAGTACGTGGGGGAAGTAGTTGCAATTGGTCAGGAAGTCCGTGGCTTTGAAATCGGTGACCGCGTTTCCGGCGAAGGTCACATCACCTGTGGTCACTGTCGTAACTGTCGTGGCGGCCGTACTCACCTATGTCGTAATACTATCGGTGTAGGTGTAAACCGTGAAGGCGCATTTGCAGAATACTTAGTTATCCCTGCATTTAACGCATTTAAGATCCCTGATGAGATTTCTGATGATCTTGCATCAATCTTCGACCCGTTTGGTAACGCAGTTCACACAGCACTATCTTTCGACCTGGTTGGTGAAGACGTGTTAATCACGGGTGCAGGCCCTATCGGTATCATGGCTGCTGCGGTTGCAAAACACGTTGGCGCTCGCCACGTAGTGATCACAGACGTTAACGAATACCGTCTGGAGCTTGCTCGTAAAATGGGCGTAACTCGCGCAGTGAACGTAGCTGAAGAGAAGCTAGAAGATGTAATGTCTGAGTTGAAAATGACTGAAGGCTTCGATGTCGGTCTGGAAATGTCGGGCAACCCTTCAGCATTTAACTCAATGCTGCAAACCATGAACCACGGTGGCCGTATTGCCCTTCTGGGTATTCCACCATCAGACATGGGTATCGACTGGAACCAGGTTATCTTCAAAGGTCTGGTTATCAAAGGCATCTACGGTCGTGAGATGTTCGAAACTTGGTACAAGATGGCAAGCCTGATCCAATCAGGTCTGGATCTGTCGCCAATCATCACGCACCACTTCAAGGTTGATGACTTCCAAAAAGGCTTCGACGCTATGCGCAGCGGGGCTTCCGGTAAAGTTATCCTTGATTGGGAATAACGATTTTAAGTAAGAACAGCGCTCCGAAAGGGGCGCTTTTTTTAAACTTACCTATTGGTAATGACCATCATTTACTGTCGAATCACTTGCTTTAAACGAGCAAAGGTTTTCATTGATTCATTCGCAGGCATGAGTGCGTAATCAGGGTTGTTTGCTTTCAACCAATACTGTCCTTGGTCGTCCTTTTGAACTACGCGTAATAAATATTGGTCATCACCAGACTCATCTTGCATTTCGACCGCCATCGTTAGACCGGTAATAGAACCAGCCGATGTTGGTGTAACAAATTCTAGTAGCAATAAGTCACCATCATAAATCGGGGACTTCCCTCCGTTCATAGAGTTACCGGACGCTCTGGCTAAAAAGTGTTTGTCAGGGCTCACGTTATTCACATGAACAGGCATCAACTCAGCGTCATCATTGGTTCCGGTTTTGAAATGGCCGCAAGCAATTTTCAGGTTTGGATAATACGGCAGCAGAGTTTCATCATTAACCGCGTTTTGTATTGGCAAGGGCTCTGATTTCTTTTGCTCTCTGTTTGCGTATTTTGCCAACTGTAAATCAACCAGTTCCTTCACAAAATCTTGAAAGCACTCAATTAGCGAACTTTGAACAGTAAAGTTTGCGACCAACTTGCCATCAACATTACTAAACCAAGCATTATCTTTCTTTGTATTGCCACCGAAAAAAGCGTTAATTGGGTTGTTTAGCCAATACTTTTGCCACTCAGAAGACTCTGCGTCTAGCTGTTGGTTTTTATCTGAAAGGTCAGAAGCTTTTAACTTAGGGTATCTTGATAAAACATCCCAACTCTTGGCAGAAAGCATTTCAATCGATGGTGGAGTGATAAATCCGTCAAGCTCAAGATACGCTTCTAACAATATGGCTTTGAAGCACTTAGTCATGCTCATTTTTTGGATGGCATCCAAAAAGAACGCTTTGTGTTGGTCTGCAAGCTGCTGCAAGTCGGCATCGTTGATCTTAGCGGCCACCAATTCCAACCAACTGCCATGCTGTTTGTTAACTTTATTTAAATCATAACCCGCACGGAAAAACTCGACAGCGCGAGGTCGATGTCCTAAGTGGTTGGTGAGGTTCTCAAACTCATCGGCTGCTGAGTAGCGCAATTGCTTGACCAACTGTTGCCAAAAATCTATGACTTGAGGAGCAATATTTACAAAGCAGCCTTTGCCTAGTTTAGGGCTAGCTGTAGCACGACCACCTTTGAAAGAGGGAAGTGTCGTTTTCGTGAGACCGAGGATCTCAGTCTTATTTAAAAATGAACGGTGGTTACCGATGAAGTCTAATACCACCAAGTGAGATTTATTGGCATGTCGACGAAGGCCGCGTCCCAGTTGTTGGATAAAGACAATGTTGGATTCTGTTGGGCGCAGCATCAACACGGTATCGATTGATGGTAAGTCCGTCCCCTCGTTGAAGAGATCGACAGAAAACAGAATTTGAACCTCACCATTATCTAACATAGTCAATGCTTCATTGCGGCGAACAGAAGAGTCGCTATGCACCGAAAGCGAGTGTGCGAGATTGCTGATTCAGTTCCCAATGTTTAAATATGTGTTTAGCTCTGCGAGTGGTAGCAAATTGAGCATCTAGCTCATCAGGATCGAACTTACCGTTTCTCCAAGGGATCTCTTGGTAATTGACGGAGTCATCCCAAATGCCATGATAGTGAAATGGAACTAAAATTTCACCGTCGATGCCGTGTACTAAATTGCGCTCAAACACCAAATTATCATGGCAGAGTGACAGAATGTTGGCTTGGTCAGTTCGCTCGGGTGTTGCCGTTAATCCAAGTAAGAACTTAGGCTCAAAGTGATTGAGGATATTGAGGTAAGTTTTTGCGCTGGCATGATGAAATTCATCAACCACAATGTAATCAAAGAAATCGGTAGCAAAGTGCTTGAGATTGTCTTGCTTGCCCAAGCTCTGCACCGAAGCAAACAACATCTGTTTTTCTGTATCTTTGCTCTTACCGTGATAGTACCCAGCCGATTTCTCCGGCCACAGCTTAGCAAAAGTATTGAATGCTTGAGTTAAGATCTCTTCTCGATGGGCAACAAACAGAACTCGTTTCGCTTCTATTTGCTTGGCATCAAACGCAGACAGCCATGTTTTACCCATGCCCGTACCCATTACAACAAGTCCACGAACGTTGCCTTCACTTCGGGTCTTGTGGAGAGCTTCAAGCGCTTCAAGTTGGACAGGGTTTGGGGTGTATTCTTCATCATCGAGCAGGCTCGAATCGCCAACCACAGACAGTTTTGGTGTCTTTCGACGTTTAATGTAGGCATCAATCCAATTATCCGTTAGTGATATGGCAGACGGATGATGGAATAGCTTATTAAACTGCTGTCGAATGTTGTGAAACTGTTTCGCTTGCGGTGAGTCGTCAGGCTGGTGGTAATCTAATCGAAGACACCATTCATGCGCATCGGTAAGTGCAGTTTTACTGATGTTATTTGAACCAACAAAGGCAGTGCCATTGAAGAAGGATTGTGATTCATCTGCACGGACAAAAATGTACGATTTTAAGTGGAAGCTGTGATTATTGGTTTCAAAGATTTTGACTTCAACGTCGTCCCCATCCAGACCAACTAGTGAACGTAGAGCGGTTGGGTGAGTGATGTGAAGATAATCAGAAGTTAAAATTCTCAGCTTAAGTGGGTGGCTGCGTGCAGCTTTGCGTTCTATCGCTTCTTGAATACTTGGCAACAATAAAGCAAGCCCTGATGGCTGAATAAAAGAGACCGCTATCTCAATTTCAGTGGCGTGATTTATGGCATGTCTGAGTTGAGGTAAGAGTGGGTTATCACCGCCTGTTGTCAGCAGGTTGTCTTGAATGGTTAGTGATTGAGTTGGCATTGGTATCCTTCTTTTAAACTCTTACTAAAATTGCATTTAGCCACTTCTCGGCTTCTCGTCCCGGCCTGGCATCTGAGCTAATCCAAGTCTCTTCGATTTTCAATTTGGTTGTGCTCAAAGCCTCTGAAAGACTTTTCTCATTCATGTCAGTAAAGAAGCGACCATTACGTACTTGTTCTGCCTTACCATATTTAAATGAGCAGTAGAAAACTCCGCTCGGCTTTAGTAGTTCACTTAAATGAGATAACGTGCGCGGGAGAGCGTCACTCGGAACATGTAGTAGCGAAGCGCATGCCCAAATACCATCAAAGCTGTTTGGCTCGGCATTAAATGATTCAAATGACGCTTGTGTGACAGCTTGGCCCAGATGTTTGCTTGCGAGTTCTGCGAGTGCCTCGTTGGCATCAAAGGCTGAGACTTTGTAGGCCAAATTTAGAAAGTTTTTACTATCTCGACCCGAACCACATCCTGCATCCAATATTTTTCCTTGATCATTGATCCGAGGGAGGAAACGGTCGTAAAGCTTCTGAACGTCTACATTTACGGTTGTATCGAAGAAACTCTGTGCGTGTTCATTGTAATATTGGTTGGTAATGTTCATTGTGTGGATTAGCTGAGGTTTGAAAGTCGTTATTTTGCATCATTCACAAAATTTGTTCCATGTGAATTGGTGTGCAATGAGCTCAGTAAACTGTTCTTCGTTCATTCCTAATCCTCTTCAAACTTTTCTCGATTATAAGCTATCGAACAAGGTCAGTGTGGCGCTGCCTTTTGCACTTTTCGAATTTACGCGAACTCCATCACTTCGTCTCTCACGAATTAAGGCATATCGGCTGTTTTCAGGCCCAATACTAATGTGGAGCGGTCTGTCTTTACCGTAGAAATAGAGACGGTCGAACTCGATATTTTTGCAAATGTAACTCGCGACTTCATCCATTCGTTGTTCGTAGCCTTCTATGTACAAATCACAAGCTGCACCATCCCGTTTGCAAATTCGGTTGCCTTTGCTGTTTAGTTCCATAGAAGCATGTTGGTCTATGTCAGGAGCCATATCTCCAGGACTGTTTTTAAGGATGTAGCGAAGTAGGGCATGGCTTGTAAAACCGTAGGTAATCTTAACCATTCCTAACTTGGTGAGAGGAATTAAGAGACGAGACTGCAATAGGTGCAGTTGAGTGAAAGAATCCTTAGATGGGGTGTTCTCGCCCGTAAAGCTATAGTGTTTATTACGGTGCCAATAAATGAGTTCTCCGATCATAGACGGCTCTGATTGGCTTGGAAGCATTTGTCCTATCTCCACTGTTTAAACACTGGTTGAATTCAACACTGCAGCATGCTCTTCCAGTCAGAAGAGCACATCGTTTACCAGCGATTGCCTGTGTCTTCTATGCCTACGAATGTGTTGCGTTTATTGTCTGTCTTCATGCTTATATTAAGCGATAGAAAATGAAGATAAATCGTATGATGTAATGGTTAATTATAGTAATTACATAACTAATGCAAAATACTTTCCAAACTTTAGTCTATAAATTGCACAGAAATAGTAATGCCATATATTTACGCTTTTAAAGTGGTTGGGGTAATTTAATGTGAGAATTTACCTTTTTGTATTTATTACAATCATACTATTAAGCATTAAGATGAGTTTTGGAGAATACATATTGAACAAAGCACAAGTTAATCAATACACTCCACAAATTAATGGCGTGTTAACAAAAAAAGGAAAACCAATAAGTAACCAAAAGATAAATCTTAGTATTGGTTTAAGCGCTTTTGGAAAATCAATCGATTTCTCTACATTCACTGACGCTGATGGTCAGTTTGAATTTTCACCCGTATATGAAAATAAAAAACTCTTTAAACTTCCTATTGTTGAGCATTATGTAACTATAGTTTTATCAGCAGATTTAGACGTAGACGAGACGATTATAATTTGGGAAGGTTCATTCGATGGTTATGAAATTGAAGATTATTTAAGAAACAACATGAGTAGACTCATCTGTGATACTGAAAATCCACTCAAGTACTTTGCCTTTTCAATTGATGATGCAGGAAATGATGATTACTACGTAAATAGCCAATGTGATTTATTTGGATATATTGACTCTGATTTATATGGAAATTAAATAATGAAATCACTCTCTCCAAAACTATCATCTAGGATTGCAGAAATTCCTTATTCTGTATTTGCTACGAATATTCGTACTGTTAGTGGCTTTATAGCAAAGTCTTTTACATTTGATCTACGAAATGATGTTAAAAAGGGAACGACAAGCGGCTTTCTGGGATTTGGCGGAATGACTTCCGATTTTGTGGCGATTGGTCGAGGTAAAGGAGACTTTGCTGACACTTTAGTATTCTCCTTCCGGGGTACTCAAAGAAACATTGGTGACATTATGACCGATGGAAACGTTGGGATTTCAGGAACCTCATCAGGTTACAGGGTACATGCAGGCTTCATAAATCTCTTCAACACCATAAAACCACAGCTTGCAAGATACATCGCAAGTTATTTGAAAGAGAATATGAAAGCACCAAAAGCGATACATTGCGTAGGTCACAGCTTAGGTGGCGCCCTTGCTTCATTAGCGGCAGACTGGGTGAAGAATAATTATGGTTATAGTGTACACCTATATACTTTTGGAGCACCAAAAGTCGGCTTTAAGCCATACGCGAGAAGAGACCTAGATGCTTCATATCGCTGTACTCATGGGGCAGACCCGGTTCCTATGTCTCCTCTTTGGCCTTTTATTCACGGTGGTGTTGAGTATCGACTAGATGGAAGCTCTGGTATCTACTTTTGTGCCCATGGACTGGGAAAGAAATCTGTTCCAGGTTATGTAAATACAGCTACAAGCAATGAGTGGTCAGCATTACAACCTAAGTCTCAAACTTATTTAGAACGAAACGTATTTCTCGACTTCAATAATAGACATAATGCGCGAATGACTGATGGTTGGGTCAGCCGAATTGTATCTTCAATCCTAACGTTATTACGGATTTCAGGATTGGGTCATATTATACAGCAAATAGCAACAGTAGGTCTTACAGCTTGGGATCAATTAGCTAAAGCGATGGCACACATTTCCCAGCTCAAAAATGAGTACACAGAACATGTTCGCGGTATTCTAGGTCACATGAATGTAATGTCTGGTAATGTGACTATCGATCTATCTAATATTACTTATAGAGTTATAAAGCTTTGTTTTTCTAAGCTAGTTAGAAGACTGGATAATCATGTTAGAAGCGCACTAAATATTGTCGCTTAACTACAAAACGGCTAGCTTCTCTTGAGCCAATCTGGTCTGGATCTATCACCAATTGTTGCTCTCCTTAACAATATCGATGACTTCCAAGAAGACTAGACAGGATGTGTAGCGGGACTTCTGGCAAAGCTATTATTGTTTGGGAGTAAGGTCAGATAGCACTGGACGGTGCGCTGTTTATTTAAGTATCAGATGACATTTGAGATTGGCTAAAATCGGTTCATTGCAGCAATTAACGTGATGTTGACAAGGGGAAGGAGATGGTCGGACTGACTGGATTTGAACCAGCGACCCCCGACACCCCATGACGGTGCGCTACCAAGCTGCGCTACAGTCCGACTGAGTTACGTTTTAACGCAGGTCTACGCGTACTGTCAATATTTAACTTCATGAAGTTTAAACAAAATCTTCTCGAAGTGATCTGGTTCTGAAGCTAATTTGTATTTTATTGATACGAGTATTCATGGTCTGACGTTACCCTAAGCATCTAGATGCGACCCTTTCATAAAATTAAACCTCATTTTGCAATCAGTTCTTCCTTTTCGGTTCTCTAATCTATTGATTATCAATTGAAGAGTTACAAGAAAGACTTCATCATGCTAGGGCGCTGCCTTCGCCTAAACAAAAGTATGCCTATCAAAGGAAATGATGATGAAATTAGTAGTTCCAAGTGCTGAGTATCAAGAGTCTTATATTCAGATGGTTCGTGAGTTTTCTGACCGAGGCGAAGCTTTTGTGCCATTTATATTGGCTGAAGATTATGACGATTTTCCTTTAATGCTGGATAGGTTAGCTGCGTACTCCAGAGGTGATCAGATGCCCAGAGGTTTTGTCGCTCACAGTTCATTCTGGTTGGTTGATGATAGTAATCAAGTCGTCGGGTGCTCAAATCTAAGGCATGAGTTAAATGAAGGGCTGTTAGTCTTGGGTGGACATATAGGTTATGGAATCAAACCATCGGAGCGTAAAAAAGGGTACGCAAAACTTATTTTAGAACTCACTTTACCTAAGGCTAAACACGCTGGTATTGATAAAGCTTTGCTTACCGTGAACAAGTCAAATCTGGGTTCAGTTAAAGCTATTCAGTCCAATGGAGGCGTGCTCGAAGCGGAAAAGAAAGTATCGGGGCAAGAAGGTTTAGTTCAGTACTATTGGATTGAAACCTAATTTAAATTCGGCATGATAGCAATAAGGAGAGTTCCGTGAAAATTACAGTGTTGGATGACTATCAGGATGTAGTCAAAACTTTAGATTGCTTCAAGCTATTGTCATATCATGATGTAACGGTTCTGACTGAATCCTTTACAGAGTCAGACCTAATTACCAAACTCAAAGACACCGAAGCGCTTGTACTTATTAGAGAGCGAACGGTAATTACAGAATCACTATTATCTCAGTTGCCATGTTTAAAAGTGATTAGTCAGACGGGTAAAGTGAGTAGTCACATTGATGTTGAGCTCTGTAAGAAGTTTGGAGTCAGCGTCCTCGAAGGCCAGGGCTCTCCTGTTGCACCTTCTGAACTGGGTTGGGCACTGCTCATGGCCGCCAGTCGGCATATACCAACATACGCTTCCAATCTTCAAAATGATCAATGGCAGAACTCAGGTGTGTTAGGGTTAGGTCGCACGCTAAAAGGCTTAAAATTAGGTATTTGGGGTTACGGTAAAATAGGTCAGCGCATGGCCCAATATGCAAAAGCCTTTGAAATGTCAGTTTTAGTTTGGGGAAGCGAGTCGTCCCGAAACTTAGCCCTTGAACATGGTTTTGAAGCTGCCACTTCCAAACAAGAGTTCTTTTCCACCTCAGACGTTGTTTCGCTCCATTTACGCTTAAACGAAGCAACCAGAGCAAGTGTGACTGCTGACGATCTAAGGCTAATGAAACCGGATTCTCTCTTTCTAAACATCAGTCGTGCGGAGCTTGTTGAGACATCTGCGTTATATAATGAACTACGCTCCGTCCCAACCAAAAGAGCAGCGATCGATGTATTTGATAGTGAGCCTGCATCTGTAAAAGATGAACCTTTGCTCTCATTATCAAATGTGACAGCGACACCTCACATTGGCTACGTTGAACATAATAGTTATGAGCTGTACTTCAGAATAGCGTTCGAGAACATTCTGTCGTTTGAGCGGGAGACGGTGTAAACCTTTGCGATAAGGAAACCACTATTTTAAAGAGTGCTCTATGCCAGGCTTGTTCAGCTTAAACGGCGGATGAGTTTAGTCAGTAATGTCTTAAGTTAGGTGTTTAACGTTGGTCTTACCTTCATTCGGCCAATCCGTATGAAGGTAATTCGTTCAACTCAGTGAAAGAGGTTCTGGAGCTTTCCGGTTATAGAGGATTGCTGGTTACTACGGTGCAGTCCAATCGATTAAAATAGTCTTTTACAACGGTATTGTCTGGAGAGCATATCAGGTAATCCACATCTTCTGATGTCATAAATGGATACGGACCTAATGCTTCGATTTTGTCTTCTGTACACAGGGCAACGATAGCTCCCGCTTTAGACGCTGCGTGGCGTTTAAACTCGCCGTCTTGATAATGAATTGCACTGAACCCTGCCTCAGATGACCATCCACAAATACCCATAAAACAAAGATCAAATCGGAACTTGTTTAACGCTTCCACAGCTGTGATATCTATCGCTCCGCCAACTGCATAATTCACTTCACCACCGATGAGAATGGTTCTGATAGACTGCCTTTCCAGTAGTCGAGTTGCGATAGCGGGACTATTGGTTACGACTGTTAGATCGATATCGTTTGGTAACAGGCTTGCCAGCAGCATGTGAGTACTGCTGGCGTCTAAGAAAATGACTTGTTCTGCTTTGATAATAGTTAGTGCAGCTAGAGCCAGGGCTTGCTTTTCACTATTACTGTTTTCCAGACGCTGCTCTTGTGTACCTGTCGGTGGTACAAGAGACAGTGCACCGCCATGAATTCGTTTACACAATCCTTCATTAGCAAGAAAACGTAGGTCTCGACGTATAGTGGCTTCGGTTGTTCCAAGTTGAACAGCAAGGTCGTTCGCCATCACTTTATTATGAGACTTCAGTAAATTCAGGATTAACTGATGACGTTCTTCCGGTGAAAATTTTTCCATTATCATTTTCTATCTTTGGACTAATACGACCATTATAAACAAACACACTTAGTGTTCATATCTGTTCATTTAAGCATGTCGAGTTTCGAGGGGGTGGTTGGTTACATCTCTTTAATCAAACAGATCACATTCTTCTTTGAAGTGCTAAGAACTGCAAAATAGTGTGCATCACACCATCTTCATCATTTGAACGAGTGATGTAATTTGCAGCGGCTTTGGTTTCTTCAAAAGCGTTACGCATGGCAAAGCTAAAGTGTGCACGTTCCATCAGTTCAATATCATTGAGACCATCGCCAAATACCATGGTTTCAGCTTCTGTTGCTCCAATCATGGATTGCAACTTTTTGACGGTTGTTCCTTTGTGAACCCCTAAGTTAGCAATATCGATCCATGCATCTTCCGATACTACGATATAGGCTTGCTCATCAAAGGCATTGAGTTGAGGGCGGATTGCCGGACATTGTTTCTTTTCATCGTAGACAGTAATTTTTACGAAATCAGCGCCGATGTCGTCATAAGATTCTACGAGTTTAACTTCTGTATATGAGCGCCTGACCAGTCTACGTAAATGCTCAGGAGTATCGCGTTTAATTGCTGCAAACTGAGGGGTGCAGGCAATCACAATATGTGATCCTTCTATAGACTCTAAGTGTTTTATGATATTCAGTCCCAAGTCATTGTTGAGCAATGATTGATAAACATATTCTCCTTGGTGCTTGATGCGAGTCGCACTGTCTCCGAGTATCCAAAAATCCTTACTGTATTCACCTAATAGTTCTTCAACTCTTTCAACTTGTTTACCAGTGCAAGGGGCAAACATCACATCATGCTCACGCATTGTTTCCACTACAGTCCGGAAAAGCTCGCGATTGTAATCCCCGTGGCTGTTAAGAAACGTTCCGTCCATGTCTGTAACAATTAATTTAATCATAAGTAAGCTCTTCGCTATCAGTCGTAACACCGTTTATTGTTACACATAAACTCAAATGAACACAATAATGCAATTATGAACATTTATGTTGATCGTTTTGGTTCGTTTGCGATATGCTCCAGTTTGATACTGTTGGTACATCAGTGAGTGCTGGTGATGACAGTTCTATTAACCATATGGTTATGGATGAAAATCCTGACAGGTCTCAGGAGCTAACTTCATGCCTGTAAGAAACGTAATAAATCCTAGTTTTCAACAACGCATGCAATATCAAGAGGTCAATTCGATGAGTATGAGAGCGAGAATTTCTGAAGGAAAACTATTCACTGATCACTGTGAGGGTTTACCAGAAGACAGAGCGAACGCTAAGAGAAGAATGAAAGCATTCAACCTGACTGGACCTGATGAACTGGAAGAGCGCTCTCGCTTGATGACCGAAATATTCGGGAAACACACGAATTCTTGGATAGAGCCGCCGATATATTTTTGCTACGGGACTAACATTGAACTCGGCGATGACTGCTACATCAATTTTAATTGCAATTTTGTAGATGACGGAAAAATCATTATTGGTAACAAGGTGATGTTTGGCCCTGCTGTGACGATTGCAACCGTTGGTCATCCTATCAATCCAGATTATCGGGAATACATGTTTGCTGATTCGGTCGTCATCAAAGATAACTGCTGGATAGGTGCTGGTACAACGATCTTACCTGGCGTGACGATAGGGGAAAACTCCGTAATTGGAGCAGGCAGTGTGGTTACCGGAGATATACCACCTAATACCATTGCGGTAGGTAACCCTTGTAGAGTATTGCGCGAGATTAATGAACATGACATGAGGCATTATTATAAAGGCCGTGAAATCTCTCTAGACGATTTAAATGAGGAAGCACGCTTGAGGTAATAGGAAATCAATGCCGATTTCTGGACGAAATTAATGAGAGACATATCTAATGAACGAGTTAGAAAAGATGTTGGCTGGCGAAATGTACGATCCTAGTGATTCGACGTTATCTCTTATGCGTGATAAAGCTAGGGCGTTGACGACACAATATAATGTCTCGCTACGTAGCCAAATAAACGAGCGCAAACAGATACTAAAGGATTTGTTTGGTAAGGAGTTTGATGGAGTAAGTATCGAACCTCCTTTTAATTGTGATTATGGAACGAATATAGAGGTAGGAAGAAACTTTTACGTCAATTTTGGTTGTGTGATATTAGACGTTGCGAAAGTCACTATCGGGGACAATTGTCTGATAGGGCCGCAAGTCGGTATATATACAGCGTGTCATCCTCTGGACCCAGTTGAACGTAACAGTGGTAAAGAGTTCGCTCAACCAATCATCATTGGGGATAACTGCTGGATTGGAGGGCATGCCACGATCAATCCTGGCGTTACTTTGGGCGATAACGTTGTTGTGGCATCAGGAGCCGTTGTCACGAAAAGCTTTGGAGACAATGTCGTCATCGGAGGTAATCCTGCGAAAATTTTACGGGAAATTTAAAGCGTAATGGGTCGTAGCACTTGGGCTGAAAGGGGGATACTGTGAATATTAATCAATATGTCGGCAAGACCGTTCTGGATGAAACCCAGATCTTGACGGGTGTAAAAATGGTCGCTGACCAGCTTAATAAACAGTTCGATGACGCTGTCGTTATAACCGTTGTTCCTGGGGGGATACTATTTACTGCTGATCTGGTTCGATTATTAACATTTGACATTAATATGGATTATATCTCTTGCCCGCATACACCCGGAGATCGAAATAACCGCTCTGAAATTGTGTATCACCAAAACATCAATATTGCTGGACGAGATGTTATTTTAATTGATGATGCGATTGAGTCCGGTGGAACTATGAAGCGTATTGTTGATTACTTAACTCACAATTTTAATTTTAGGTCTTTATCGATAGCGACATTGTTCGTGAAACCAAGTCGTGCTGAAATTCATGCTTCACAATATTTTGCTTATGAAATGGACAATGACGATTTATTGGTAGGGTATGGTCTACCTTGGCAGGATAAGTCCCGAAATTTACCTTTCATAGCGAAAGTTATCTGATTCGGGCTGAGGTCATTGAGTGACAGACAGACTAATTTATCTATGGCTAAATTCAGCAAAGTCTATCAGTAAGGCTTGTCCAGAATCGAGTTGGTGGCGTCAGGTAAATTACCAAGCCACCAACACGGTCAGAACTAAATTAGTACACTATCTATTTAAAAAGTGCGTAGGATTTACCACATCAAATCGTCTGGAACGACGAATTCTGCATATGGATCGTCTTCTGCCGGGATATCCGCTTCAGGCTCTTTTTGATCGATAATGACTGACTCGTCGCGCTGGGCAATTTTGTTCGCTACGCCACGCGGGATAACCACGTAACTTTCGCCCACAACTGCGATAGCAAGGATGCCTTTGATCAGCTGCTCGCGAATGACAGAATCAACGTAAAGTGATTTCACCAAAGTACCGTCAGTGAAGTTGTATTTGATGTCGCCATCTTTCAAATCCACTTTGTTCATCTCAATAAGTTGGTTGATTTGCGCTTTGATCTCTTTACTCAAGCGCTCAGCATTTTGTTGCTTGCTCAACTCTTTATCTCGTTCTAACTGCTGGCGTTTGCTCTCTTCAACAGCCGCTTTGACTTCTCGTGCCTGAACGCGGGATTTCTTGGAGCCTTTCTTCGCTTTTTTCAGTTTTTTCTCGTTAACCAAGCCAGCTTTTAGCATTTGTTCTTGAAGGGTAAGTTTTGCCATGTTTAATCCAGTAATACGCAATTTTTACCATTTTAACCAGTACTGATCCGCAAGGAAAGAGCAGGGAAGGGATGGAACCTAATAAAATGCCGACTTCGCAAGTCAAAGTCGGCAGATTATGAGGTAAGTGCTACTTCGCGTTCCATTGCTTCGAGGTGACGAGGTTATCCATGACTTTGTTGACGGCTCGATGCGCTTTATCCACGATAGTATCAACGTCGTTGCGACTGGTAATAAGCGCCGGGGCAAAGCCCAGAATATCACCGTGTGGCATGGCGCGGGCAATCAGTCCGACTTCTAGACACGCTGCGGATATTTGCGGGCCAACTTTCAGGTTGGGATCAAAGTGCGCACGACGCAGTTTGTCCGGCGAAAATTCCAGTGCATGGAGTAAACCAATACCACGAGAATCCCCTACAAGCGGATGATCTTTAAAGGTTTTATTCATACTTTGTTGCAAATACGCCCCCACGTCTGCGGCATTTTGCACCAAGCCTTCTCGCTTAATAATATCTAAATTACAGTTTGCAGCGGCGGCTCCCATAGGGTGACCAGAATAAGTATAACCATGACCGATAGCGCCCCACTGGTCGGTGCCGTTTTCCAGCACATTCCATACCCGTTCTCCGACGATTACACCCGAAAGCGGTTGGTATGCTGAGGTTAAGCCCTTCGCAACGGTAATAAGATCCGGTTTCATGTCGTAGTGGATAGAACCAAAATCCGAACCCAAACGGCCAAAGCCACACACCACTTCATCGGCGATCAGCAGCACATCGTATTTATCGAGAACCTTGCGGATCGCCTGCCAATATCCTTCCGGTGGCGGCACAATACCACCGGTTCCGAGTACCGGTTCCGCGATCATAGCTGCAACGGTTTCCGGCCCTTCGGCAAGGAGCATCGCTTCGAGCTGATCGGCGCAGTATTGTGAGAACTCAAGTTCTGATAGTGAGTCATCTTCACGGCGGTAGTAATAGGGCGCCATGGTGTGTTTGATACGCTCCAGTGGCAGGTCAAAGTGAGCGTGGAACAGAGGTAGTCCGGTCATTGAGCCAGAGGCAATGCTCGAACCATGATAAGCACGATCTCGCGATATGATTTTTTTCTTCTCTGGCAGGCCGCGAACATTGTTGTAGTACCAGACTAATTTGAGTTGGGTTTCGTTGGCATCACTACCGGACATGCCGTAGTAAATTTTACTCATGCCTTGTGGGGCCATCTTGATGATGCGGTCTGACAGTTTGACCAGCGCTTCGTTGGTATGTCCCACATAGGTGTGGTAGTACGCCAGCTCTTTCGCCTGTTCGTAAATCGCTTCAGCCATCTCGGCTCTGCCATAACCAATGTTTACGCAGTACAATCCCGCAAAGCCGTCGATAAGTTCATTACCCTCTGAATCTTTGATTCGAATGCCTTGTCCACCTGAGATGATCCTTCCGGGAAGCTCACCGGCCGCATACTGCTTGAGGTGGGTTGAGGCATGAAACACGCGCTGACGATCAATTTCCAGCAATTGCTCTGTTTTGTTACTCATAGTCTTTCTCCTTAACTATCCTGTCTCAACAGCCACTGACGCTTGGCAGGTTGCCTAAACAGCAATATTTAATTTCACTGAACTCTTCAAAACCGTGGTGACTCCCTTCACGTCCGAGTCCGGATTGTTTGACGCCACCAAATGGAATAGGGTGACCTGTCATCTTGACGGAGTTGACGCTGACCATGCCAAATTCCAAGCCGCGCATGCATCGCCAGATCTGGTGAATGTCATGACCATACACGTAGGCTGCGAGGCCATACTCGGTGTCATTACTCATCTCGATCACGCTGTCTAAATCCTGATAAGGAAGCACGCCGGCAACAGGGCAAAAGTTCTCTTCACGATAGACGGCCATCTCGGGTGTTACATCGGCGAGTAAGGTTGGAGAGAAGAAGTTTCCACCCGGAACGGCTTCGTTATAACCCGCGACGAGTCTCGCGCCTTTATCGAGCGCGTCACGAACTAAGTCATGGGCTTTGTCTACTGCAGCGCGATTGATGAGCGGCCCCATAGTGACGTTATCGTCTAAGCCATTGCCTAAAACAATTTTGTCCATTTCTCTGGCAAATGCCTCAAGGAACGCTTCGTATTTATCTAGAGGAACAAATATCCGGTTTGCGGCTAAGCAGTCTTGTCCGGCGGTTTGGAACTTTGCATCTACTGCTGCTTTGGCTGCGGTTTCGACTTCCATATCTGGCAGGATGATAAAAGGTGCGTTGCCACCGAGCTCCATGCTGCATTTCTTTACCGTTTGTGCCGCGTCGCGCAGGAGTAATTTGCCGACGCGGGTGGAACCGGTGAAAGAGAGCGCTTTGACTTTGTCAGAGTGACACAGTGTCTGAGAAACCATGGCTGCGTCACCTGTGATGACATTAAACACGCCCGCAGGAAACCCTGCGCGATCGGCTAATTCCGCTAAAGCCAGAGCGGAGAACGGGGTCTCACTGGCGGGTTTGATAAGCACAGGGCATCCAATCGCTAATGCGGCGGCGGCTTTGCGAGTCACCATGGCATTCGGGAAGTTCCATGGCGTAATTAACGCTGCGACACCAATCGGCTCACGTATGGTAGAAAGTTGGGCATTCGGTATGTGGCTTGGAATGGTTTCACCGTAACTACGACGTGCCTCTTCAGCAAACCAGCGGATGAATGAAGCGCCGTAGTCAATTTCACCACGCGCATCACTTAAGGTTTTTCCCTGTTCCATGACCATAAGGCGGGCGAGATCTTGTTTGGATTGCAGAATCAAATCGTGCCAGCGCATCAGTATCTCTGCGCGTTGCTCTGCCTGCATCTTTCGCCATTTAACAAAGGCACGATCGGCTTCATCAATTGCCTGATAGAGCTGTTGTTGAGATAGTCTGGTGGTGTATCCAATCACACTGCCGTCAGCCGGATTATGCACCGGATGAAAATGCTCTCCGCTTGTCCATTTACCGTTAACGTAGGCTAACCCTCTCACCAAGCGTACGTCTTCCATTATGGCCATCATGTCGTGCGATGCTTTAACTTCATCGTTATGTAAGTCGTGAAGTACTGTCATGAATCCTTCTCCCAGTGTTATCGTCCATAGATAAACTGTAAGAGAAGAAAGTGCGCGATATTTTCTGATGCGAGAGGCTTTAGTGAGAAGTTTTCCTTTTTAATACGCCCGGAAGTGAGATTTTTTCTGGCAGAGTATTTTTCTTTTAAAACAACGCATTTTGATTGATTTCTAACGAATCAGAGTTTCGCTTGATGGTTTTCGTCACGATATAAGTAAAATAGCGTTCAATACCCACTTCGGAATCCAGCCAGTTGTCGATAAGGCGCTGGTATTGGTCGATGTCTTCAGACTGGATCTTAAGGATGTAGTCAATTCCACCGCCAGTAGCATAGCAGTCGGTCACTTCTGGCGTATGCCTGACTAATTGCTCAAAGCGTTTAAAGGCCTGTGCGTTGTGCTCTTTGAGAGAGACCTCAACCATAACGGAGGTTTTTTTAAACAATATGTCGGTATTTACTTTGGCACCGTAGCCTTCAATGATTCCCGCTTGTTCGAGTTTTTTGACCCTTTCCCAGCAAGGGCTGACGGACAGATTGATTTCTTCGGCAAGATGAGACTTGGTGATACGGCCGTTGTCATGAAGAATCTGTAGAATTTTGACGTCGTAGCGATCGAGGCGCATGATGAATCTCCTGACTGTTGGACGAAATGATGATGCAGGCAATGGCGATTAAGTTACTACGCCGCAATCTTTGGCGATGACAGCGAGCGTATCACCAATATTCACCATAGCAGGAAAACGGCGGGCAGCGAAAATTCCATCTCGCTCGGCGTGATACTCTATCGGCGCTTCACCTGTTCGCTCGGTAGAGTAAATCCTTACAATCACGTCTCCTTGACTGATGTTATCACCCAGCTCAAACAGGTATTCCGCTATACCTCTGTGTTTACTCTGTACGTAACAATCGGCATCGGGCATATCAAGAACTTGGGTAGGATTGTCTGGTTTTTCGTAGTCACCAGAAAGGTTACCTGCAAAACGCAGGAAGTTACGAATACCGCGGTCTGCATATTGAATGGTTTGCGGTGTGGTGGTTCCGCCACCACGTAACTCCGTCGTGACGAAAACTTTTCCTTGAGATTCTACGGCGGTGTCATACAAGCTAGTGGCGTCCATTTCGAGCATGACCATGGTATAAGGTGCGCCAAACAGTTTCGCGCCCAGTATGCATAGCTCTTCAAGTGCGGGGTTATTTAACCGATGCGCGGCTGCAAAGGGAAGAATGTCCAGGGTCTTGCCGCCGGAGTGAATATCCAGAGCAAAATCACATTTCGGTATCAGATAGCGAGTAAAATAATCGGCAATTTTCTCTGTTACCGTCCCTAATGGATTGCCGGGAAAGCTTCGGTTTAAGTTGCCTTTATCGATAGGGGAAGTGCGAGACGCATTCTGCACTGCAGGTGCGTTCATCATAGGAATAATAATCACGCGTCCGCGTATCTGGTCAGGCCGAAGTGTGCTCGACAGTTTTAACAGGCTGGTGATCCCTTCATATTCGTCACCGTGGTTTCCGCCTGTGAGGAGAGATGTTGTTCCCTGACCATTTTTTATCACCGTTAGCGGGATCATAATGCTTCCCCATGCAGAATCGTCATTAGAGTAGGGAAGGGCCAAAAAGCCATGTTGGATACCGTCTCGGTCAAAGTCTACGGTGGCCGTGATCGAGCTGTCTTGCATGCAAACTCCTTTTGTCAGTTCAACAGTCAGTAATATGTAAACCTTATTTCATTAGTGTTTTATAAAAAGGTGGCGCGGGAAGTCACATAAGGTCTGGGCGCCAAGTCGTGTGATGACGATGCTTTCTGTTGTCTCCAGTCCCCAGTCTTTAAACCATAGCCCCGGCATAAAGTGAAACGTCATTCCTTCCTCAAGAACTGTCTGGTCTGTATCGCGAAGGCTCATGGTTCTCTCCCCCCAGTCGGGCGGATAACTCAGCCCTATCGGATAGCCACAGCGCGCACCCTCACGGGAAAAGCCTGCTTTATCCAGCACTTTGTTCAAGGCGTTGGCGATGTCGGCACAGGTGTTACCGGGCTTGGCGACTTCTAAACCTGCCTCAAGACCGCGCGTGAGTACTTCATCAGCTCGCTTGAATTTATCATCGGGTTCGCCAAGGAATATGGTGCGTGATAGCGGGCAGTGGTAGCGACGGTGCGCCCCTGCGATTTCAAAGAAAGTGCCTTCTCCTTTTTTGAATGGTTTGTCATCCCAGGTTAAGTGTGGCGCGGAAGCATCTGCACCAGAAGGTAACATTGGCACGATAGCCGTATAATCGCCAAAGTGTTCTTCATGGCCGAGTACAGCCTGGCGATTAATTTCTGCGACCAAGTGATGTTTCGGCAAGCCGGGCTCGATCATGTCGAACGCGACACGATGCATGTTTTCTACAATACGCGCAGCCCGATACATATAAGACAACTCTTGATCGGACTTGACCGCGCGACACCAGTTCACTAAGCCCGTCGCATCGATAAGTTGCGCGTTGGGTAAGTGAGTTGTAAGTGACTCGTAAGCGGTAGCACTAAAATAGTAGTTGTCTTTTTCAACGCCGATGCGTCCGCGATCCCAGCAGCGGGGAGCAAGTACGGCTTCAGCCAGATAATCCATCGGGTGAAGAGGGGGATTCATAACATAATGATCAGGATAGGATGTGATGTTGTCGGCGGACATATATGCGGTTCTGTAGGCTCCGTTCGCGTCCAGTAGACGCCCAAACCAGATGGGTTCACCTTCCGATCCTACGACTACACATTGCGGTACGTAGAAAGACCATCCATCGTATCCGGTCAGCCATGACATATTGGATGGATCATGGATGATGAGTAGATCTAACTCACGCTCGAGCATCGATTGTCGAACTTTGGATAAACGCTCTTGGAATTCCTCTAACGTAAAATGCATCGTAATGCCTCGCATACACTCTCCTTGTTGAAATCTTATAAGGTCATCTAGACCTGCTGTTACTTTTAACCTCCACTAGAAATAGGTGGTTAAAAATATCGGCACATATATGAGCTCCTCGTTGTTTTAGTACTTATCAATAAAGACTAGTGTGGTTTAGTTTTGGACTCAATGCTGCATTCTTTGATGAAAAAAATGCAATTCATTGTGTAGAACGTTAAGTGAGGTAGGGAAAGTTTAATCAGCAAAGTATTGTATTAATGAGCTTTTTAGCGATCAGACTGCGAACTATGCATCTCTGGTCAGAAGTCAGAGAATCATGGTATCAGCCGCAGTATTAGAGTGGATTCAGAAGGGAAATCGGCGGTCAGATAACCCGCGCTGTTAAGAAAATGCGGGGGCATAGGAGGTTGGCTAGTGTTGTCGATCAGTTCGCTTCCCGGGTAGATTCTTTTACCTGTAGTGACCCCTGATATTGAAAGTGCTTTTTGTCGCTTTCTCGTTTGTTGTAGGTAAGCGCTGTGGTGACCGCATCACGGGTCAGTTCTAATATCGGCAACGCGACGCTTGATAAGCGCGGAACCATATAATCGCCGGCAGGATCGCCATCAATACCGATAACAGAGACTTCTTCCGGCACTTTTATTCCGCGGTCATGCAACGCACGAATTGCGCCAATAGCCATAGAATCTGCGCAGGAAAAAATGGCGGTAAAAGGCACACCGCTGTCGATCAGTTTGATCGTCGCATCATAGCCACTTTTGAGGCTGCTCTCGCCATGGAAAATGAGTGATTCTTCAACTTTTATTCCGTGCTCTTCGAGGGTTTCTTTATAGCCCGCGAGACGTTTATGACCTGTGCTGCTCGGCATGGGTGTGGTAATACAGGCGATTTTCTTATGGCCAGAACTTAAAAGGTGGTTGGTTGCGACACGTGCCACTTGTTCTTGGTCAAAACCAAAGCTAAACAATCGCTCGTCATCCAAAGAGCGGTTGATGACGATAAGCTGAGTTTTGATCTCTTGTTGCAGGCTGGAAAGTTGCTGCTCAGACAGGTGACGGCTGTAAATCATGATCGCATCACAGTTGTGTGCGTTAAGTGAGCGCACTGCGTCTTCTTCCCCCTTAGCACTGTCGCTACTGTTCATGACAAATAACTTTTTATCTGCTTTTTGCATGTCGAGTGCGGCTTCGGTCAGCATCGAACCAAAGTAGTGACTTTCAAAATGAGGAAGAATTAAACCGAACGTATTGTAGCTGTTCGTCGCCAGAGCACGGGCAAAGGCATTTGGCTGATAGCCAAGGGATTTCATTGTCGCCAGTACTGTCTGGCGAGTTTGTTCTTTAACAGATTCGCTGCCATTTAAAACTCTGGAAACGGTCGCTTTCGACACGCCTGCTGCTTTACATACGTCTTTGATTGTCGCCATTTTTTCTTCCTCAATCATACGGCGCACAGTTTACACTAATTGTGGACTATCGGTTGTTATTGATCTTCTCAGAACCAAATACACCCTGAGTCTGAGACGCAGGGTGTATTATTTGAATGCTTTTTACCGACAGTTTATTCAAAGAGTCAGAGAGTTACAGATTTTTACCATTGCTGCTGATCACGTCTTTGTACCAGTAGAAGCTCTTCTTGCGGCTGCGATTCATCGTCCCTGTACCATCGTCGTGACGATCAACATAAATGAAGCCATAACGTTTACGATACTCCCCGGTCGTGTAAGAGACACAGTCAATACATCCCCAAGGGGTATAACCCATCAAGTCTACGCCATCGTAATTCACCGCTTTTTGCATTTCTTCAATATGTGCTTTCAGGTAGTTGATACGGTAGTCGTCGTTGATCTCGCCATTTTCTTCCACTTTGTCTATCGCGCCAAAACCATTCTCTACGATGAATAGTGGTTTGTTGTAGCGTTCATAAAGCTCACACAAAGAGTAACGCAGACCAACAGGGTCGATTTGCCAGCCCCATTCGGAAGCCTGAACATGAGGGTTTTTAACCGCGCCGGTAAAGCCGCTCATTGAACCTTCTGTTGTTTCTTCGGCATCAGCTTTTACTGCTACAGACATGTAGTAGCTTAGGCCCACATAATCGCAGACGCCTTCTTTTAAGATCTCCAGATCGCCCGGCTCCATCTTAATGTTGTAGCCTTTGCGTTCCCACTCTTTAAGTGTATAAGCAGGATATTCACCGCGCATGTGTACGTCGCTGAAGAAGAAGCGGTTGCGCATAGCTTCCTGAGCCAGCATTACATCGTCTGGTGCGCAGGAGTACGGATAAATCGGTACCCAGGCAACCATACAGCCGATTTGGAAATCAGGATTGATCTCATGACCCAGTTTGACCACTTTCGCGCTGGCAACCATTTCATGGTGTACAACCTGGTACATACACTCTTCCGGGTTCTCCTCAGCGGTGTAATCGACGCCAGAGTTAGAGTAGCCCCAGATCGGCAGGTGCAGATCACGCTGGTTGTTGATTTCATTAAACGTCATCCAGTATTTCACTTTGCTCTTGTAACGACGCATAACGGTTTCTGCATAGTGAACAAAGAAATCCACAACTCGACGGTGTTTAAAACCACCGTACTCTTTTGACAAATGCAGCGGCATTTCAAAGTGAGATAAGGTAATTACTGGCTCGATACCGTGTTTCAGCAGCTCATCAAACAGATCGTCGTAGTACTGTAAGCCTGCTTCATTTGGTGCTAACTCGTCACCTTTTGGGAAAATACGTGGCCAGTAGATCGAAGTACGGAAACATTTAAAGCCCATTTCTGCCAGCAGAGCAACATCACCTTTATAGTGATCGTAGAATGCCGTCGCTTCATGATTAGGGTAGTGGTACCCCTCTAGTACGCCATCGGTAATTTTGCGCTGTGTACTGACATTTCCACCGGACAGCACGTCAACAATGCTTGGACCTTTACCGTCTCGGTCCCAGCCGCCTTCAACTTGGTGTGCGGCTACTGCGCCGCCCCATAAAAAGTTTTCTGGAAAAATATGACTCATTTCTACTTACCCTTAGCCGTCTGAAATACGGGTCTACCTATCTCAAATATAGCCTATTTAATGTTTTGGAACCGGTTACATAATGCAATAAAGACTCTTAATCATCAAGAGAACGAAAAAAGAAAGAGGATCACGATCACAAGCTGCTCTTAATGACGTGCGATGGAGTGATGTCGGTTTCTTGGTTGCAAAAACTTAGAGCGGGACGTAACGAGCGAGTTAATTAGTGTTTGTTTCGGTTTGATCTTTACGCCACTGACTTGGTGATTTGCCTGTCCATTTTCGGAAGTGGCGGCTAAAAACCGCAGCTTCCGCATAACCAAGCTGAAGGGCGATATCGGTAATACTCTGAACATTTTCATTAAGGCGACGTTCAGCAAAGTTTTGCCTTACCTGGCGCAATAACTTGCTGTAATTCTCGCCATACTCTTTTAGTCTGATTTGTAACATTCTCGGATGCATATCCAACGCACGGGCGACCTGTTCAACACTACATTCTCCGGTAGGCAGTAATCGTCCGATCATATCTCTGGCCTGATCGCTTAAATTGTTTGGATAACGATTTTGCAGATATTTGAGGTGTTCCTGAAAATGCCTATTTAATGCCTCTTCATCCTGATGGTTACGTGTGTCGAGCAAACTTGTCTTGAGCATAATGCCGTTAAATTTTTCACCAAAGCGGATCTTAGGAACGTTGGCATAACTGGAGCTTCGGTTATCTAAGTTGCCAGACTGGGTCAAATGCAAGGTAAAACTATTCGTATCAATGTTGAGCAAGTTTGCCACAAACCGTGCCATTTGCATGACACTGATTTGCATAAGCTGGGTGGTAATTTGATCACTGTAGGTGTCAATGCTTAAACAAAGTTTCATCCAGTCATCTTGCGGAACCATAGAGAATTTAACACCTGAAGACTGCAAATAGAGATAGTCATTGGCCAGTCTCAGTGCCTCTCTTACCGTTTTCGCACGCGCAACGAGCATCGATAAATCACCTAACGCACTGGCGCCTTGCCGCTGAGCCAGTAATACGCCAAACATAGGCTCCTGACAGAGTATCGCAGCGTTTTCTAGTAATTCAGCAAGTCTTGAGTTGGCAATGTATGTATCGGGATCGCGAAATTGAGCAGCAGATAGCCCTACCTGTTTCATTATCTCTATAGGGTTCTGCCCAAGTTCAGAAACCAAACTATCAAATTTGTCTGCTGCACCGCTTCTAACGATATACATGTCTCGATTTTGAAATGTTAATGGTTTGTAAATCGCAATATATCAAGTTTTTTTCGCAAAAGGTCAAGTGAGTGTTAAAAACCTGATCTAAGTTACATTTCGATAACATATCGTAGAAGGGAAGCTAAATGGAACTGATGAACAAAACGGCGATTGTCACTGGCGCAGCTGGTGGAATTGGTCAAGCCATCGTTACAAAACTACGTGAGCAGGGCGCAAACGTATTGGCTGTAGATATTTCTCAACACTCTCTCGAAGTTTATAAAGACGCGGATAAGCAATCCTTAAAAACCTTTTCGGCTGATGTGACTGATTATCAGCAAGTTGAAGCGATGGTCAATTACGCCGTCGAGCAATTTGGCAAGCTGGATATCATGATCAATAACGCTGGCATCGGTTTAGCAAAACCGTTGCTAGAGCATGATCCTATCGAAGATTTCGAGCCTGTTTCAAAGGTAAATCAGAACGGGGTTTATTACGGAATTTTGGCTGCCGCTCGTCAATTCCAGGCACAAGGCACGCCGGGCGTGATAATGAATACCTCGTCTGTCTATGCACAAGTCGCTGGGGAACTGACGTTTACTTACAACGTAAGCAAAGCCGCCGTGGACATGATGACGAAAAGTGCAGCTTTGGAGCTCGCGCCTTTGGGGGTTCGAGTCGTGGCTATCGCACCGGGTCGCGTGGATACGCCAATGCTACGTCAATATGAAGCGTTTGGTCTATGGGAACACATCCGTAAAGAACAGATGCGCCAGACCTTTACTCAAACAGAAGAAATTGCCAACGTAGTTGCATTTTTGGTCAGTGATAAAGCGAATGTTATCAACGGCTGCACCGTTAATGCATCAGACGGTTTCGAGAATTTTAAATACCCTCTACTGGGTTAAGACGTGGAAGTCTAATTACAACAAAAGCGAGGAAGCAAGTTATGTCACTACCAGAAGTTATTAATCACCAGGACCTTCTATTGACTCTGAACACTAACGAAGAGTCGATCATCAAAGATGCACTACCGGGTGTTGATGTTTACCCGTTGTTTCTAGACCCGGAGAATGGCACTTGGGTAATTCGAGCGAAATTCAAACCAGGTATCACTCTGCCTAAGCACTTCCACACAGGTGTGGTGCATTTCTACACGCTAAGCGGTAAGTGGAATTATCTTGAGTACCCTGACCAACCGCAAACAGCAGGTAGCTACCTTTACGAGCCAGGCGGTTCTATCCATACGTTCCATTGTCCGGAAGAGTCAGGTGGTGCAGACGGCTTTATGGTGATTGAGGGTGCTAACATCAACTTTGATGAAGACGGTAATTTCATGAACATCATGGATGCTGGCTGGATTGAACAGGTTTTAATTGCTACTGCTAAAGCACAGGGCATCACGCCACGTTACATTAAACCAGGTGCAGTTGCAGGTATGAGCGACGAGCTTGGAGCGTAATCCTATGACAACAATGAACAGTATTGTAATGCAAGATGGTAGCGTTCACTTGCAGCAAGTGAATGTACCAAAACCGGCCCCAGGCCAAGTACTTGTTCGTAGCCTTGCATGTGGTATTTGTGGCTCGGACCTACACATTGCGCGTCATACGGAAGAAGTATTTGATGTTTACCGCAAGCTAGGTGTGATGACAGATGCAATGGATGATCACACGGAAGTCATGCTTGGACATGAATTTTGTGCGGAAATCGTTGAATACGGTGATGACACACAACAAGCACTGCCAGTTGGCAGTCGTGTTACCTCAGTGCCGGTTCTTATGAGCCAAAATGGTGCTGGCGTGGGGGTGACTCCGGGGATTCACGGTGCATACTCTGAGTACTTTCTGCTTGATGAAGCGCTTCTTCTGTCGGTTCCTGAGAACGTACCATCAGAAGCTGCAGCGTTGACTGAGCCACTAGCCGTCGGTTTGCATGCAGTTAACCGCAGTGATATTCAGGCTGATGAAGTTGCATTGGTTGTAGGTTGTGGCCCGATTGGTCTTGCTACCATTACTGCGCTACATCAACGTGGTGTTAGTAATATTCTGGCGGTCGATATTCAAGACGATAAGCTTGAGTTGGCAAAAGACTTTGGCGCAACACGTGCAGTAAACCCGACTAGAGAAGACGAAGTCGCGGTGGGTGCTGAAGTCGCAACGGGCTCACGTTTGGTTATCTTCGAGTGTGTTGGTAAACATACCTTGATTGACGACTTTATCCGCCGTGCACCAGCAGGTGCTCGCATTGTGGTTACGGGTATTCATACTACACCTACTGAGATCAACTACGCTTACGCAACAGTAAAAGAGCTTGATCTACGATTCTCTTACTACTACCAGCCGCATGAGTTTGAACAGTGTTTGCAAGCTATCGCGGAAGGTAAAGTGCCTTGGCAGAAAATGCTGACCGCTAAAGTGGGTATGGATGGTGTTGAAAGTGCATTTAAGCAGTTAATGACACCAAATGACCACATCAAGGTTGTAATTGAACCTTGGAGAAATGGTGAGTTAGAAGTCGTGTAATATAGATTGATTGCATAAAGGTTTATCTTTGCCATGCCCCAACACATAGTTGTGTCGGGGCTTTTTTAGCTCTGAATTAAACCGATGCCCTAAGCAGTCTGAGGGCGTGGCTTACGACGCTGCCCGGATGGCTTATTACCAGATGGTTTAGCATTGTTCGGCTTGCGGTTGCCGGACGGTTTTCCACCATTGCTGTTTTTATTTCCGTTTGGCTTGTTGCCATTTGGCTTGTTTCCATTTGGTCTAGTGTTCGCACGCCCTTGACCGTCTCGGTTACCTTGTGGTTTCCCTGTGCCGCCTTGGTTTGAATCGTTTCTGCTGCCGCTGTTGTCACCTTTGCCACCACTAAAGGAGCGGCGCTTAGGCTTGTTGGCACCATTGGATCCCTTTTTATCTGCTGACTGGGTATTTCCACCTTCTGCCTGCGGTGCTTTTGGCTTTTTAGGCTTCTTCGGTTTTTTCGGCTTAATCGGACGGGTATCCAGTTTAGATTCCGGTACGACATTGGTCGGAGCGAAACCGTCAAGCTCCTTACGTGGCAGGAGTTGCTTAATCAGGCGTTCAATCGCGAACAGCTCTGGCGCTTCAAGTGCACAGACTAAAGAGATAGCTTTGCCAACTTCACCGGCGCGACCAGTACGACCAATACGGTGAACATAATCTTCAGCAACTTTTGGTAACTCGTAGTTCACTACCTGAGGAAGCTGAGGAATATCGATACCACGGGCCGCGATGTCAGTTGCGACTAAGACTCGAATCTCACCAGATTTAAAGTCAGCCAGCGCTTTGGTACGTGCACCTTGGCTTTTGTTGCCATGGATTGCTGCTGCCGGGAGGTTTTGTTCGATCAGGAATTTTGCCAAACGGTTCGCACCGTGTTTGGTTTTAGTGAATACCAGTACTTGTTTCCAGTCGCCATCTTTAATCAGTTTTACCAGCATCGGTGCCTTCTTCTTAACATCCGATGGGTAAATACATTGCTCAACAGTTCTCGCCGTAGAGTTTGCCGGGTTAACTGAAATCTCAACCGGGTTATTCACCAGGCCTTTAGCAAGGTCACGAATCTCATCAGAAAACGTTGCTGAAAACAGTAGGTTCTGGCGCTGCTTAGGCAGTAGATTAAGGATCTTGCGAATGTCGCGGATAAAGCCCATATCCAGCATACGGTCTGCTTCATCCAGTACCAACACTTCCAGTTGGTCGAACTTCACTGCATTCTGGCTATAAAGATCCATCAGACGCCCCGGAGTCGCGACCAGTACATCGGCACCTTTACGCAGGCGCAGCATCTGAGGGTTAATCTTCACACCACCAAAGACCACAGCGCTGGTCAGTGGCAGATGACGACCATACATAAAGACGTTTTCCTGTACCTGAGCAGCAAGCTCACGTGTAGGAGTAAGAATCAAAGCGCGAACCTGATTAGCGCGAACTCGTGGGCCGCTGGATAATCGTTCAAGAATTGGTAGCGTAAAGCCTGCTGTTTTACCTGTACCGGTCTGTGCTGCCGCCATGACATCTTTCCCTTCCAATATTGCCGGAATTGCCTGAGCCTGAATTGGAGAAGGGGTGTCATAGCCTTTTTCCTGAATTGCTTTAAGGATTGGAGCAGATAGACCTAAAGAGGTAAAACCCATATATATGATTCTCAATTGTCGAGTTAGATAACAACGCGTCGAAATTATGTTCGCTGCGAAAAGAGCGCATTCTGAGGCTTTTGTGCGCTGGCTTCAACTATTTCCTTATTTGATCTTCATCTCATTTTTAGGGCTGCAACCAAAATCGTCCTTTACCTCAACCTAGCTTGAGGTTCTAGAGTGATTAATAACAACATGAAAGCGAGAAGGAAAACGAAAATGAGAAGTTATGTTGAGCACGCCAATATTTCAGTCGTCGATGCGCAAAAGACAATAGAGTTTTTAATAGCAGCTGTTCCTGAGTGGAAAATGCGTGGTGGAGGAAAAGTAGATAATTGGTTCGGGCGATCGATTGAATGGTTTCACGTGGGTGATGACCAGTCCTATATTGCGGTCTCTTCCGGAGGAAAGGGCGAGGCGAACCATTGGACATCTCAATTTACCGGTGTGAAACATGTAGGGATTGTGGTGCCGGATGTGGAAGCGCTAATTGAAAGGTTGAGTAAAGCGGGCTACGAACTTGATCACAGAGGGGAAGAGCACCCGTTCAGAAAGAATGTCTACTATATGGAAGATCACGGTATGCAGTTTGAGTTTATCGAGTATTTCTCAGATGTACTTAGTGAACGTAATGATTACTCACACTAAAGTAAAATTGCCAGAAAGCAATAAGCCTCCCTTTTAAAGGAGGCTGATTGCTTTACTCATCCTTACGCCAGTGTTATCTGTTCATCGCTGTGTGAGGACGTAAGTGTTTACTCTAAGTGCTTAAACTGCAAGTTAACCAGCCGCTGATAAAGCTCGCAGCTTTGCATCAGTGACTGGTGGTTACCAATATCGACCAGTGCGCCACCGTCCAGTACTGCTATCTTATCTGCATGTTGAATGGTCGACAGGCGATGAGCAATGATCAGTGTGGTGCGACCTTTCATAAGTCCCTCAAGAGCTTGCTGAACATGGTGTTCACTTTCACTATCCAAGGCGCTGGTGGCTTCATCAAGCAACAGAATCTTCGGGTCCTTAAGAATGGCACGGGCAATGGCAATACGCTGTTTCTGGCCGCCGGATAATCTCACGCCACGTTCGCCTAAAAAGCTGTGATAGCCTTCAGGCAGTTTCTCAATAAACTCATGAGCGTGTGCTTTTTTCGCTGCTTCGATCACTTGCTCGTCCGTTGCTTCCGGGTTACCGTAGCGAATATTGTGGAATACGTCGTGGCTGAACAACGCGGGCTGCTGCGGCACTAGTGCCATCTGGCGGCGAAGATTGTTCGGGGCGAACTGGCGGATATCAACACCTCCAAACAAAACCTGGCCTTGCTGCGGATCGTAAAAACGTTGTAACAGTTCGAAAAGTGTCGTTTTACCAGCACCTGACGGGCCGACCAGCGCCAGTACTTTGCCTTGTTCTGCAGTTAAGTTCAGGTCTTTAATAGCAGGCTGGCCGGGACGCGAAGGATAGTTGAAGTTGACGGATTGAAATCTGATTTCGGCGGGCATCTCTGCGCTTATCGTTAATTGATGGTCTGGCGCACTAATCTCACTTTCCACTTGCAGGATCTCGATCAGTCTTTCGGTTGCACCTGCGGCTCTTTGCAGCTCGCCCAGCACTTCTGAAATGGTAGCTGTGGAAGAGGCGACCATGATGGCGTAAAACACAAACGCAGCCAGATCACCAGCCGACATTTTACCGTGGATGACGTCACTGCCGCCAACCCAGAGCATGCCGGCAATTGCGCTGAATACGATCACAATCACGCCAGAGATTAGAATTGCACGCTGCTTAACTCGTTGTCTTCCAACCTCGTAGGCTTTTTCTACCTCTACGGCAAAGGCGGATTTTTCATACTGCTCGGAACTAAAGCTTTGTACCGTTTTAATATGTTCTATTGCTTCACCGGCATAGCTTCCCATATCTGCCATTGAGTCCTGGCTTTGACGAGACAGGGCACGTACCCGACGTCCATAAAACAAAATAGGTACTAAAACGAATGGTACTGACGCAAGCACAATCAGCGTGAGCTTAAAGTTGGTGGCAAACAACATAATGATGGCACCAATACACATTAAGGCGCTGCGCATTGCCATAGAAAATGAAGAGCCAATAATGCTCTGCAGCAAGGTCGTGTCGGTGGTAAGTCGCGACATAATATCGCCGCTACTGTTGGTTTCAAAGTAACTGGGATGCAGCGAAATGACGTGGTTAAACACTGCAAGACGAATATCGGCGCTGACGCGCTCACCTACAGAAGAGACAAGATAAAAGCGAAAGAAAGTACCAATCGCAATACACAGCGTGATACCGACAATAAACTGAATCGCGCTGGTCAGCTCTTCCAGTGACTGTTGAGCAAACCCTTGATCAATGAGTATGCGCACCCCGTAGCCCACTGACAGAGTCAGGCTCGCGGTTGCTATTAGTGCGACCAGGGCTGCGGTAACGCGCCACTTATAAGGAGCAACAAAGCTGTTTAGCTTAAGCAGAATGCTGAGGTTTTTGTTATTTTTACTGCGCATGAGAGGTTCACAAACTTTTTTGGATATTTGCTATCGTAAGCGACTTTGTCTGATGTAACCAGTGACGAATTGCTTCCGAAGCACATTGATTTTCTGTGTATTAATGTACTTGCCGGGGTAGTTATCCATATCGCTATTTTTATGCAGGTTTAGCGTGTTTCAGAAAGGCACTGCTTAGTTGCTGAAATAGTGAGTCAATAGCCGGTCTTTCACTAATGTGATCGAATAATGGAGTGTGGACATCACCGCGTATATCGTCGCTGTGGCCACAAAGTTGGTTACACAGGTGCACTGGTTCTACGATTTTGTCGACATCAGCATCAATCAGAATACAAGCCTGAGATAAAACAACTTTTCCGCCTCCTTTTTTTTAATAACACGCGCTGCGCGGTACCGACGATTTTTTGTCCCCCGATATTTAAGTTGTAGTCACCATCGCAGTATGAATTGGGCGTTGCGTGTACATCGACCTTCACACCGAGTTGTTCAAAAAAGACGGTTAAGATTGCACATAAATCGAGGTACGCTTTTTTAATGTCATACGGCACGGTATCTGGCCAGGTATAAATATGGGAGAGGTTAATGATTCCAGGTACTTGAGGCACGGGTGCACCACCAGTTTTGCGCGAGAATAACTTCCAGCCTGAGTAGTGCAGAGCGTTCTTGAGATCTTCCGACGCAGACCACTTCTTGCCCGCAGGCAGCACCAGAGTCGGGCTTTTAACTTGCCAAAGCAGAAGAACTTGTGAAAGATGATTGGACTGAACCTGGGCAAGGAGTTCGTCTTCTTTTTCAAAAACATCAGATACTTCAGTCGCAGTATAACGGACGAGCTTATTCTTTGAGGCCAAATTCTGTCTCTCTGTTACTTATGGTGATTAGAGTCTTTTTATCGCAGAAATAAAGAGATTGCTAATTGCCGGCTCACTGTTTAGGTTTTCTCTTGGACAAATAGTTAAAGCAGGCTTATCAGGCCTGCTTTGACTATGGATGACGTAGGTTCAGTACCGGTTGTTCGAACTAATTTACTCCAGCAGTAGCGAGTGCGCTTGAGTCTGCGAATGATAAAGAAAATGACTCAGCAGTATTTAGCGCCCGTGCCGGAAACTCGATACTTAACTGAGAATGTGGGTCCACTTCAGATTCGAGCTGGGTAATGAACTTGCGGGTTTCTCCCGGGGAGATAGTTAAACTCTCTTCTTCCTGAGAAGACAGCTCTGCGATTCCTATGGTCGGCAGGCTATTACCACTCGCATCTTGAATGCTGAGCAGAGATTCGGTTCGGTACGTCAGGCTCCCACTGTCACTACGATAGGCTTTAAAGGTATTGAACTCGGGTTCCACCGCACCTTCTGCAGCAACATTAGTGACCGAGAAGGTAAGATGAGAGCCATCGAACTCTTCAACTTTTACCAGTACGTTGTCGCTTTGATAACTAGCTATTGCCGTTGCTTCGTTTTCATTATTTTCTTCATCTGGTTTGACTGCCATAGCGTATGACTGATCAACCATCGCGATTAGAGCGGGAATTGAATAGAGAACCAGACCTTCGACATGGTCGAAGTCTATTTTCGCCGCTTCAGTAAGCTCATGAGTCGAAAACTGACAATACCCGTCAAGTACACCAACAAAAGCCAGTTCAAGTGTACTTTGTAATCGTTCGGCTTCCTGAGCTGCCTGTTCTAAATTAGCTCGAACTGCCTTTATCTCTTCTGGAGTTTGCTTTGGAAGAGAACCATTTGGTGATACGTCATTGGAAACTGACACGAGCTCTTCGGTTACAAACGGATTGTTTTGTGTCGGAATTACTGTGGTGATGTGATTGGATATGGTGATGTCTTTGCCGAGCAAACTTACCATCTTATCTGATACGGACGTTCGGTTAGTGGCCAGTATATTGTCGCAGTTTGGAGCTGCCGCGTTGGTGTAGAAAGTGGGAACATAAAAGCATACGACGGACAAGCTTGTAGTGACGAGTCTTCTTAGTATTCGAGTGTTCATCCTGATACCCCCTAGTATCTCAGTACGATTGATATCATTGCCCAATCAGCATGATTACCATCGCAACTTTCAGAATGGTTGTGACCAACTCTTAGTAGCTGACTACATCGTTGTACTTACTTCTGTGGTGCCGACACTTTTAATCACTCTATTCCACTGCCTGTAAACGTCTGAAATAGAGAAGATATGCTACACAGTTGATGCGTTTTTATGAAAGATAGACGTTAGTTTGATAGCCAGCAATATGTGATTTATCTCAAACTCTCAGTTGCATATAGAAGGGCAATATAAAACAGTCACTTACCGTAGAATACTGATTTGATGGAAAAATAATTTTTTTACAAGGGAACTTTTTCTAGGCTGTTTTTTACCTGAGAGTTTGTGTAGACCAGTGATAAACCCCGCTTAATTACAGATACCATGCTCTGGATTTAGTAAGTCAGTTGAATACTCGGATATGAATATTTGCATTAGTGATAATGGACTGTCACTGGTAGTTCGTTCGACTGCTAGGATTGCAAAAGTGTGCTCTATTCTGTGATGCCTTTATTCATCAAGTGCTATGGTTATTAAGGTCTGTTGATCTCGAAAGGTCAGCAGATTCTAGTACGCCGCTTGAAAAGTGAGCAAAACATATACATCAACAGTCCAACAAGAGGTTTATATGTTAGGAGAAAATCACTCATTAACTCATGAATTCCCAGAGCATTTGGATACTATCGCTCAGCTTGCTGAACGCGATTCATCATTTGCAGAGAATGTTCGCAACTACAATGCATTAGATAAAGAAATTCGCGTTTTGGAACTACAGGGAAGCCCCATTGATGATCGTGAAATGAATGTACTGAAACTGAATCGTGCTGAGCTGAAAGACTGGCTGCATACCAGGATTATGGGTGCATGACCGACTGATGAGTATCGGCTCGCATCTTGGGATGAGAGCCGCTTTCCTCTCTTAATTCTGCTGGCTTAAACCACAGGTAAGTGTCCGGTTTTAACCCAGATGATGGTCTCTTCTTGTACAAATGGAAAATGCTCACTGGCATGTGGATTCCGCAGCCAGGTATGCTTAGGGTAGGTTCCGAACTCATCATTAAACTCACCCGACAAAACAAATATCTCTTCTCCACCAAAGTGTCGGTGTGGCTGAAAGCGTTCGCCTTTTGGCCATTTTACCAACGCTACGTGTTCGTGCTTATATTCATGCAAAGGCATGACTTCAAGTCCTCCGATGCCAGGCAGCCATTCTGGTGAGTTTGTATCGATTCGGACAGTGGCGAGATCTTCTGGATCAAACTGGTTAAGTTTTACCAGAATAACACAACCCTCTTTGCTGAAAGGCGCATGGTGACTGCCCGGAGGGTTTCGAATATAAGTGCCGGCTGGATAATCGCCGTTTTCATCAGAAAATACGCCTTCAAGTACGAAAATCTCTTCACCATATGGGTGATAATGAGTAGAAAAACGTGATCCAGCTTCATATTTTACAATGCTAGTTGTGTGCCCGGATTCTTTCGCTTCTCGTTCTAATGGCTTACGCCAAACTCCTGACGCCGGGCTGGCAATCCACTCTTGCTGAGTTGTATTAACGACAACTCTTTGCGCAAAATTCATATTCAACATACTGAAATTACGAAACCTATTTTTAGCTGACTTTGATTTTATTGTACGCCTAATAAGCCTGAAGGGGGTTAAAGTATTTGGACCGAGCATATGTGAATCTATTGAACTATAGCGGTTATGATAAGGCTGGCTCGGCAAACTCTTGCTTATTTGTATCGAATTGCTCACGTTTCAAACGCAAAATCTATCTATAGTTCTATAAGCATCGCTAAGGCGTGTTAGAACGAGAAGCGAAAGAGGATATGAAAAATAGCGGTTAAAGCGCTGTATATTCTCTACAGAGAAGGATTATCAAGATGAAAAATGACAAAGTAGCCGTTGTCACTGGTGCGGCGCGCGGTATTGGCCGAGCAATTTGTGAGCAACTACTGGAAGATGGCTTTAGCGTCATCGGGTTAGATATTTCGCCAGTCGAGTGGGGGCAATCAGATCAACTTTCAAGTTATCAGGTTAATTTGTGTGACCATAATGGTGTCGGTGAAGTGGTAGACAGTATCATCAGTAAACATCACCGCATTGATGTATTAGTGAATAATGCAGGTATCACAAGAGATGCACTTCTGCAGGATATGCTTGAGAAGGACTGGGACAGTGTCATTGATGTCAACCTTAAAGCGGTATTTCTACTCACTCAAAGCGTTGCTCCAGTCATGTTAAATCAAGGGTCTGGCAGTATCATTAATATCTCCTCAATTGTTGGTACGGACGGGAATATTGGTCAAAGTAATTACGCTGCAAGTAAAGGTGGTGTGATCTCAATGAGTAAAGGCTGGGCGAAAGAACTAGCCCGTAAAGGTGCGCAGATTCGTGTGAATTGTGTCGCTCCCGGCTTTATTGCTACCGATATGACGAAAGACCTGCCGGAAAAAGTGATCACAATGATGGAAGGAAAAACACCATTGGGACGAATGGGCTCGGTTAGAGACATTGCAAATGGTGTTGCGTTTTTAGCATCAGATAAGAGTGAGTTCATAACAGGACAAGTCCTGAAAATTGATGGCGGATTAGTCTTGTAATACTTCTTCACCGCCCCATCCCTCTTTTGGGGCGGTTTTTCATTCCGGAAATTTTATTCTGCTCACTTATAGCGTGAAAGAAACTTCCATAACCAAAGGTTCTAATCAAACTGGTAACTGGGGTTTTTATTTCTCTTCTTCGGCCTAATATTCTGATTATGGTTGGGTAATTTATATAACCAAATGACTTCAAAATGCAGGTAATTTGGGTATGTGTGTTACTCAGGTATTTGATTAGGATAAGGAAGAAAGAATAACAATGGCAAACGAATATATTCCACCAAAAGTTTGGACGAACGACAGTGAAAATGGCGGCCAATGGGCGAGTATTAACCGACCAGATTCGGGAGCACGCCACGAGCAAGAGCTTCCAGTCGGTGAACATCCATTCCAGCTCTATTCAATGGGCACGCCGAATGGCCAAAAGGTCACTATCATGTTTGAAGAGCTTTTAGCTGCTGGTGTTAAAGAAGCGGAATACGATGCTTATCTGATTAAGATTGGTGACGGAGACCAATTTGGCTCTGGCTTTGTTGAGGTAAATCCAAATTCAAAAATTCCTGCGTTAGTGGACCGCTCAGGTGAAGCGCCGGTCAATGTTTTTGAATCGGGTAACATCCTGTTTTATTTGGCAGAAAAGTTTGGTTTGTTTTTACCTAAAGCGGGAGCAAAGCGTGCTGAAGTGATGAACTGGCTATTTTGGCTTCAGGGTTCAGCGCCATATCTGGGTGGAGGCTTTGGTCATTTCTATGCCTATGCGCCAGAGAAATTTGAGTATCCTATTAACCGCTTTACGATGGAAGCGAAACGTCAGTTGGACGTACTGGATAAGCGCTTAGCTAAGAATGAGTTTTTAGGTGGGGAAGAATACAGCATCGCGGATATCGCGACTTGGCCGTGGTATGGCAACCTTGTTCTGGGACGAGCTTACGATGCGGCTGAATTTTTAGATGTAAGCAGCTACAAACATGTTGTGCGATGGGCAAAAGCGATTGATGAGCGTGAAGCGGTCAAACGTGGTCGAATCGTTAACCGTTCATGGGGTGAAGACGGGGAGTTCCTTGCTGAACGTCATAGTGCTCAGGACATCGACGATGTTCTAAAACTAAAACCTTAGTTATCATTCCGCGCACCATACTTTGGTGCGCGCTTTCTATGTTCTTAGACCAGTAAAATGGTTTTTCTTCTTTAAAATTAATTTTATTATATTTATTAAATGTTTGTTGATGCTGAACTCTAAGGGATGCTAGCAATTTAATTTATTACATGTCTGTAAATAAATTTTCAGTAATGTATAAATTTCATTATGGTTAGAAATAAATAAAATTAATGTTTGGTGCTATATTTTTGTTTTTTATCTAATCCTTATTAAGTAAGCTTGGTATATTTGCTTGCTTTGAATTTTGTCCAGATTACTATTGACCTGAATCTAACAATATAAAGCCTGAGCGAAGTAACATGGCAAACATTGGAAATCATGAATATTCGGTTTTCATTACCCCTTAGTTTTCAGTTCAATATTGCATGAACTGACTTATCCTTAAGTCCGCATAAGTGTTTTAGAACCTGCCTGTATGCGGACATTTTTTTTATTTCTCTATGATTAATTAACTACTGCGCAACTTTTTGTTAAATATTTATTTAATATATTTAGCACGCTTTTAATACTGACTAGATCCTCAAACCTATTTCTTCTCGAAAAATATGTAATAAAAGTAACCATTGGTAACATTGCTACTGTAACTGAGCCGAGTTTCAATATACTCGATACCTATAGCATCTAATGGATAGAAACCGATTGTTACTAAGGTCAGTGTCATAATGAGAAAAAATATTATATTCCAACTTCCCATTCTTACGGGTTTCGCTGCGTTCTCTGCTTTGTCTTTTGCTGCTCCAACTGTTGTCCCGAATGCACCTGTACTGAGTTCTAAAGGGTATGTCCTGATGGATTATCATACCGGCACAGTATTGGTAGAACGGGAAGCAGATAAACGTTTAAATCCGGCTAGTTTAACTAAGTTAATGACGGCCTATGTTGCAGGCAGAGAAGTTAATGCTGGGAATATCAGCCTTGATGATGAGGTAGTAATCAGCCGTAATGCCTGGGCTAAGAATTTTCCTGACTCCTCTAAGATGTTCATCGAAGTGAATAAATCGGTCTCATTGTCTGATCTCTATCGAGGGTTAGTGGTTCAGTCTGGCAACGATGCCAGTGTTGCAATTGCAGAACATGTTGCAGGTAGTGAGTCGGGATTTGTGAACCTCATGAACGGTTGGGCAAAACAGCTGGGCTTAACCAATAGCGCTTTTACGAACCCGCATGGATTAGATAGCGAAGGCCTGTACTCTACACCACACGATATCGCCAAGCTGGGACAAGCAATTATTCGTGATTTACCTGACATCTACCCTATGTACAGCGAAACCTCGTTTACCTACAACGGCATAACGCAATATAACCGCAATGGTCTTCTTCGTGATCGCAGCTTGAAGGTCGATGGCATGAAAACAGGATATACAAGCGGTGCGGGTTATAGCCTTGCGACGTCGGCAACCAGTGGTGACATGCGCCTGATTGCGGTCGTGATGGGTGCGAAAAGTGCGAGTGCACGTGAAGCGGAAAGTAAACAGTTGTTGAGCTATGGTTTCCGATTCTATGACACTGTTATGCCGGTAACATCAGGCCAAGATATTGCGACTGCTCGTGTCTGGATGGGCAGCACTGACAATCTGAAAGTAGGGGTTAATCGCGATGTTTTTCTTACGTTACCAAAGGGCGATGTAAACAAGCTGAACGCTGAAATTGAGTACACAGGTGATTTGATCGCGCCGATAGATAAAGGCCAGATTGTCGGCAAGGTCGTGTACAAAGTGGATGGCGACACAGTAAAAGAGACCGAGTTAGTAGCGCTAAATGTGGTAGAGAAAGGGGGACTCTTCAAGCAACTAACAGACTGGTTTAAGCGTCTGGTCGCGAGTTGGTTTTAGAACTAAGGATCGAACTTCATAAGTGAAAAGTCATTAAACTGGTTTTCAAATAGTTACCGTACTCTATGTCACAAATTAGCATTAGAGAGTGATCATTTGGTAAAACTTTAGAATTAAATCTCATATTTCTTTTTTTACAACATAAGTCTCAGATAATGTTGGAATTAGTATCTACAATTTGTGCAAGTAGTTGCTTGAGCGTAAAAGTGCATAAGTGGAGTAAGTCTTTTTAACTCAGCCAACTGTGTTCAGCTATGGAAGGAAGAATATGAGAAAGAAATGGACACCGCTCTTGGCCTCATTTTTAGTGAGTTCACCCATTTATGCGATTGTTGTTAATGATGATTATGTTCCAGTTTTGCAAGAAACTTTTGAAAGTGAATACTCTTTTTTAGCGTCGGTACGAGCCAGTGTTTTCGCTGAGGACCATGCTTGTGGAGCGACGATTGTAGGCAAGCGCTGGGTAATGACAGCAGCTCACTGTTTAGTCGCATCAAATGCCAGCCTGGAAGATAGCAGTGAAAATGCCGATGTTTTTACGCTATATGATGTGGCTAAACCTAAAGAAATATCAATAACGGTTGGTAAGTCGGACTTGTCTTTAGTTGAGATCAGTGACATTTATAAAGTAACTCATGTAGTTATACATCCAGACTATTATCCTGAGCAGTCTGTCACCACAATTGACACTACAGACACTACAGACACTACAGACACTACAGACACTACAGACACTACAGACACTACAGACACTTCAGCTGAAACTGAACTGACGGTACTTAAATCAACGGCTTATCAGAATGATATTGCTTTACTCTATGTTGAACGCGATTTTCCGGAAGAATTTGTGGGAGTGGTAACACTGGGTGATTCTAGTAGTGATACTGCTTTATCTTATTTAGAGGGTGAATGGAATTCTGCGGAGCCAGTTCCAAATGTAAAAGTAGCAGGTTGGGGGACGGGTGGTGACTCAGATCCCGAAATGGGCAGTAGTACAACTGACTTTAGAGAAACGGACGTTTCTTACTATCCGATTTCGCTATGTTACGAGCGCCTGGAGTCGGCAGAAGAGCTGCCAATTTACATTGAGTCTCCGTTAGATCCGCAAAAGCTATGTACCTTACCTACAGAGATTATACGCCCCACACTTGAAGAAGAGCCTATAGAGGAAGAAACAGGTGGGGATGATACACTATACGGTAACGGTGCGTGTTTAGGAGACACCGGAGGCCCTCTATTGTTACGTAACGTTGATGACCTTACCTTCACGCAAGTAGGTATTATCAGTGCGGGTCCTATTATTAACAGCGTATGTAGCTCTGTAACCCTACCTACCTGGTATACCAATGTCTCGTATTACAGAGACTGGATTGACTCGTATATTAATAGCGAAGAACCGCCTGAACTGGTCATTTCAAAGCCTGATTTCTTAATGGTTGAGGAAGAGGCTACTGAAAGCGAGGATGAGACTGTAACTGAAGATAGTGTTGAGGCTGACTCGGATACAGACGACGTTGAGGTGAGTGACGACGGACAGTGTGAAACTAGTATCGATGGGCAGTACGTTATTTTTGGTTGTGATGATGAAGAAAACAGTAGTGGCGGCTCTCTAGGGCATATTCACTTGTTGTTACTAACCCTGCTTTTAGCAATAACCAGAAGAAAACCTTTTGGCAGATAAAACCTAATAACAATAATCATCGCCCCGGCATATGCTGGGGCGATGCTTTTATGTACTTAAAGTGCAGCCAGGATAGTTTCTGCGTTACTTACTTCGAACTCTCCCGCTGCTTCAACGTTCAGTGTTGTCACCACGCCGTTATCAATGATCATTGCGTAGCGTTGAGAACGAATGCCACCAAAAGCGCCGGTATCCATTTCCAGGCCAAGTGCTTTAGTGAAGCTCGCATCACCATCACCTAGCATCTTAATCTCAGAGGCATTTTGAGCTTCGCCCCATGCGTGCATAACAAACGCGTCATTCGTTGCGATACATGCGATAAGATCAACGCCTTTCGCTTTTAGTTGGTCAGCCAGGACTACGTAGCCTGGTAAGTGTGCTTCTGAACACGTTGGGGTAAATGCACCCGGTACGGCGAACAACACTACTTTTTTATTCGCAAATAGTTCCGTTACGTCGTGATTTACCATCCATCGGCAGTTAGCTCACTGACAGTTGCAGAAGGTAGTGTTTGACCTTGTTGAATCATGATTGTCTTCCTTTTGTGATTCGTTATCTAATCTAATCTAAGTCAGTCTAGCGCTTAAGTTCTACATTAACCACAGAAGGTTTGTAGGGGTATAGGCAAGTAGACGGGATTGCTGAATTTATACCAATCTAAATAAGTACTTGAGCATTCTTGCTGGTTAAAACCGCTGATAGCTATGTTATAGATTTTGCAATTAGAGTAACTAGTTACAGCAATCTATGCCTTGCTCTAAGCGATTTTTCCTGCGCAATACATTGACCATTTACTTATCCAGATTGGTATTACTTTTAAAAAATCTCAGAAATTATCTGGCTATAGAGAAAAGCTTTCTTCGCTATGGCGCCGAGTGTCGGTCAACGTATCGTTGTACTTGTGAACGATAATTTGCCTTCATTGCTTCATCGATAAAACTTGCTTCTATAGCGTTGAGCGTGAATTTAGCTAGCTCTTCGTAGCTCATGGGATGAGCTTGATTCACAGCTAGGAAATTATCCGTCATGTAACCGCCAAAATAGGCAGGGTCATCTGAGTTGATCGTTACGGCAACGCCTTTACGAAGCAGATCTACGACGTTGTGATGTTTCATGTTTTCAAAGACACACAGTTTAATATTTGACAGCGGGCAGACAGTAAGCGGCATTCGGCTTTCAATCAGAGACGCAACTAACGCTTCATCTTCAACACAGCGAACCCCATGATCAACACGGCTCACTTCCAGCATCTCGATTGCATCGGAAATATTTTGCGCAGGACCTTCTTCTCCGGCGTGTGCAACCGTCAGTAACCCAGCCTCTTTGGCTTGTTGAAATACGTGAATAAACTTAGCTGGCGGGTTCCCTTTCTCTGAAGAATCGAGTCCGACGCCTATGATTTTGTCTTTATGTTTGAGGACAGACTGCAGCGTTTCAAATGCACTCTCTTCAGAAAGATGACGAAGGAAGCAGGCAATGATTTGCGAAGTTATGCCTAGCTGTTCACATCCATAATCCAGAGCTCGCGTAATTCCGTTAATAACGGTATCAAAATCAATTCCGCGATCGGTATGTGTCTGAGGATCGAAAAAGATTTCTGTGTGGATGACATTGTCAGCTTTACAGCGTTCTAAGTATTCCCAGGTAAGGTCGTAAAAGTCTTGTTCTGTGCGTAACGCATCTGCGCCCTGATAGTAGAGGTCGAGAAAAGACTGTAAATCTTCAAACTGGTATGCGTCTCGTAGCTCACTTGGTGATGAATAAGGAATGTCGATTCCATTTCGTTTTGCCAGCTTAAACATAAGCTCTGGTTCAAGTGAACCTTCGATGTGTAAGTGTAATTCTACTTTGGGAAGCCCCTGAATAAATGCGTTCATATTCCACCTTTTGTGTATTATGGATGCAGTTACTCTAAGAATAGGTATAGATAGAAATAAGTCGAACGCTACTACATATTACAAAGAGTAAGATACACCGTGATCTCAACTCTTCGTAATCAGCACTTTGCGGGAGCTGGTAGAGACCCCCAAACCATATCATTGGGGTTATACGAAGCAAACGGTTGCGATTATACGTAAAAATATCAATTTGACTAGAGCAGTTTTGGGTTGCGCTATTAAGTCCGATTATTTAAAGCTGATTATCTGATGGAAATATGTGACAGGGGAGGGGCGATTTTCGTAGAAGTTATATGGAGTAGCTGTGTAACAGCTCAAGTTCATGTAAGTGAAAGGCAGGTGGCATTACCTAACACATGAACATGAAGAAAGCAGATAGGGAAGAGTATTATAGGTCGAATAATTTATCGAACTCTCTTTGTTCCATAATATCTTCGATTCGGCGTCGGGTTTTTTGTTTTTCTGCTGTATTATTTTGTTCAGCTTCTTTCTTATCTTTTTCTATCTGTTTTTTACTTTTCCTGGCCATCGGTTACTTCTCCAAAGTAATCATTAATAGTGTCAGTTTATCGAGTGAGACTATTTGACAATAAAACTACCTAATTTTGCTCCCGACTCACTCATGATCGTACCCTCACAGGAACATTCACAATAGGTAAAGTCTATAAAAATACTAGTAGACTGAAGTTTAGGTAAAATATGTCGCCTTAAAATATCTCCATTAAGCTGGTGTATTCTGGCGTTCCAGGTGGTTTGAGGTTGTTCTAAATTAAATTCTATTTCTAACATTTATTCTCCTGTTTGTTGACGATTTTTTCTTTGTTAAGTAGTTGATACCAATGTTTTTGGCGGCTAGTTCTTCTAGAGGACATAGCGTTTCCTTTTGAGTATTTTAAATAAAAGGTACTGAAAAATTTATTTTAGACAGTACGGAGCTAAGCCTAAGTAAGGCTAAAAATATACCGAAATAACCTGGGATGTGTGTTTTAAGCTCATCGAGAATGACTGGATTTTTAGACGCGAATAAGCTCTGAATCGCGCACCCGAAGTCACTTGGGTATAGTTCTGGAGGTGTTTTGAAGGAGAGAAATTTGGTGCAGCACGTATATGCTGCACCAAGAAAAGCAGTCTTATAGAGGCGTTACTTCAGTTGCCTGAGGACCTTTTTGGCCTTGCTCTACGTTGAAGCTTACTTTCTGACCTTCAGTCAGAGTTTTGAAACCGTCAGCAACAATAGCGTTGAAGTGTACGAATACATCTTGGCCGCCGTTGTCTTGAGATAGGAAACCGAAGCCTTTAGTTTCGTTGAACCATTTTACTGAACCAGTTACTTTAGACATAATAATACCTTTGACTTAAACATTTAAATTATGAGTTATAGTGGATCTTTTTTAAGCTATTGAATGTTCAATCAAGCGGAAGTTGTACGCAGGAGTCTGAATAGAGATTCAAGATTTTACTGAGAAGGAACTTAAACTAAATGTTGCATTAACAGCTCTCTTTTAAGAGCCAGAGCTCACTATACACCTTGTTTACGAAATAGCTACCTTTATTTTCAAACTATTCCAGATATTTTTCTCAACAATAAACAAAAACCTGGCCACTCATCTGAATGAGTAGCGAGCAATCGGTCTTTTAGGCACGTAGTAATAAGCGAGTACTTTTCGAAATAATCAGTCCGTTGTTCGAAAAATTTGAACGAATAGCTCAACTGCTTCTGGTCTTTAATTTTTTTCTTCAAACTACAATATGCTCATGTCGATAGCCGACAGACCTCTTTCAGGTCTGGTTAACGGGCGCACGAGGAGTAATGTCATGAGCACAGTAAGAGAAATTCGCCAGCTAATTCCATCTCAGCCGACTGCAGATGGTGACGGCGTTAAAATTCGCCGGGTTGCGGGCTTTAATAATGCAAGTTTTTCACCATTTTTGATGATGGATGAGCTGAAATCCGACGACCATGCAGATTATGTTGGCGGCTTTCCTCCTCATCCACACCGTGGCATTGAAACACTCACTTATATGCTGAAGGGGCACTTTCAGCATCGCGATCATATGAACAATGTTGGTGAACTCCGCTCTGGAGGTGCTCAATGGATGGCAGCCGGACGCGGTGTGATTCATAGTGAGATGCCAATCATGCAAGACGGTACGCTGCACGGCTTTCAGATTTGGATTAATCAGCCAGCAAAAGACAAAATGCAGCCAGCCCAATACCATGATTTTCAGCCAGAAACGATCACAGAATTAGATGACAAAGAGGCTGGATTAGTACGTATCATTGCCGGGGAACTTAACTTCAATGGCAATCAGGCTGCGGGGCCGCTGACCAAAACTGGTGTTAAAGCTACGGTTGCTGACTGGCGACCAAATGCGGGGGCAACGATTGAACTTGTGATAGAGCCAAGCCACAATATGATGTTATATGTTTATCAAGGCTTGGTTGAGACACCGGGACGGGCGATAAAACAAGGTGAAATGGCGCTTTTGTCTAAGGGAGAGTTGGCAACCCTGACCGCGAATGAGCAAAGCGGCGTGTTACTTTTCATTGGTGAACCAATTAACGAACCTGTTGTTCATTATGGCCCATTTGTCATGAATAGCATTGAAGAAATTGAACAAGCAATCCAAGACTATAACGCTGGGCTGTTTGAGACTTATTAGGCGTATATACCCAAGTAACCTCAAGAAGCTCGGTTCAGCGAGAATGATTTGGCTTCGAGGCGAGGCAATGATTTGATGGTCTAGTCGTTCTAAATCAAAAATCGTTAACGAAGTATGTAAGCCAAAGCAACTCGCCCTTCGGGAGCGTGTCACTGACACAACTTCATCGTCAAACAACTTGGAAATAGCCAGCTATTACACTGCGTCGTTTTCCTTGAGCTTGAATCAGTGACAACGCTCTGAATCCTGCATCTTGAAGTCACTTGGGTATATTGATTTGAAAATTTTGAGCCCGACTGTTGGGCTCACTCGAAAGCAAATACGATAATCCACTGCCATCGAATTTGCGTTAGCCACACGGTCATACCAATCTAAACAAGTATTTATACTTATCCAGATTGGTATTAGATGTGGCTTTTTTTGATCTTACTTATTTAAAGATTTTCCCAGCGAGTTATCGCTTCTTTTCCTGCTTCAATACCAAGTTCATACGCAGCACGTAACGGCTCTGGCGAACGGCTTAAGCGTTTAAGCTTGAATGTCTCAGGTGGACAAACTTGAATGACGTCTATCCCTTCGGGTGGGTTATTAATCACCGATAACGCTTGGTTGTAGCGAAGATCCCTTGTCAGCATAGGTTGAATAAGGGCTGGTGTATCTCTTAGCATTCTTTTTGTAATGGAGTTGAATTTGGTTTTTGACTTGCGATAACTAGCAGGGCGGCTTCGTAGTACCATTATTTTGGTTGCGCCGCGTTTAATGGCTTCCTCAACTGGAATTGCATCCGCAACACCACCATCGACATATCGATTACCATTAAGTGGCACACCTTTACGATATAGAATCGGAACTGCACTGCTGGCTTTCATGGTTTCGGCAAGCAATTCAACATCCGGCGTGAGGTATTCAGCCTGACCTGTATCTTGGCGGGTTACGCCTAAAAAGAAAGGTCTTGGATCAGCTTGTAGCACCTCTTTATCAATACCGAGGTCTTTGAGTGTGATTTTCCACATCCAGTCAAGATCCATCATATCTCCGCCGAGAAACAGACGACTAGGCGTAATAAACTCTTTGCGCAGGCTGTAATCGAGATAGATTTTCAGGTTTCTTCCCGGCATGTTTGCCAGATAGGCAGCTAAGTTGCTGGCACCTGCTGACACGCCCCAAAAGCTGTCGAACGGAGAGAAGTTTTGCGCCAAAAAGTGGTCAAGTATTCCACAAGAAAAGACGCCGCGCATTGCTCCGCCTTCGACTATCAGAGCCCGAGTACCTACTTTTTCCATCGTTATATACCATTACTTTTTGGACAGATTAGACGACCCATAGCTTAACGTATCAAAAGAGGATTCCCAAATTACTCTCTAAGGCCTGAACTTAAAAAATTGAAATTACGTAGAATGTTGACAATGTTTGATTATCAAACTAAATTTATATCAAATATTTTGATTATCAAACAAATTTGAGTTCAGGATGAAAGATCAGGCAATGGCAATCTCACAGCATACCCATGACTTTGTATCGCACAATCATAAAGGCGAAAAGCGAACCTTCTACGTACTTGTTCTCACACTCATTACCATGATAGTGGAGATCAGTGCCGGGACTCTGTTCGGCTCGATGGCTTTGCTGGCAGATGGCTGGCACATGGGCACCCATGCTGCTGCGTTTTGCATCACGTTGTTTGCCTACCGCTATGCTAAGCAGCATGCGAACAGTGAACGATTTTCTTTTGGTACGGGGAAAGTAAGCGTTCTGGGTGGCTTCACCAGTGCTATTGCACTCGGTATCGTCGCGCTGATGATGGTAGTTGAATCCGTGCACCGTTTATTCAATCCGGAGGTCATCCGATTTAATGAAGCGATATTGGTCGCCGTAATCGGCTTGGTAGTTAACTTGGCGAGTATGTTGCTGTTAAAAGATCAGCACCATCATGGACACGATCATCATCACGGAGAGCACCATGACCATCATCATGATCATAACCTTGCCGCTGCGTACTTTCATGTTCTCGCTGATACGTTGACGTCACTGCTTGCTATCGTTGCGCTAATCGTTGGTAAGTTTTACGGTTGGATTTGGCTAGATGCCGTTATGGGGATAGTTGGTGCGCTAGTTATTGGTAAATGGACGCTGGGTTTAATGAAGCAAACGGCACCAGTGTTGTTGGATGAAAGTATCGATAAACAATACCGGGAAGATATCCAAGCAGTGCTGGAACCTTATGCAGAAGTCGTGGATCTACATGTGTGGAAAATCAGTGGTCATCACTACTCAGCTGCAATTGCGGTAAATAATCATAGCGACAAAACGCTAAGTGACTTTAAACAATTACTGAGTATGTTTGATAAGATTCATCACCTTACTCTCGAAGTGCAAAACGACTAAACGATGAGCGAATTAGAAAAACTGAATCAAATGCTGACCGAGTTCTACGACAAAATGTCGTCGTGGGAACAGTCAGTGGTTAAAGAAACGGGCTACTCATTAGCGCAGGTTCACACCATAGAGGTGTTAGGTAGCCATGGGGCTTTACGCATGAAAGAGCTGGCAGAAAAGCTTGGGATAACAACAGGGACATTAACTGTCCAAATTGAAAAACTGGTGAATGCGAGTTTAATCGAACGCTGCGCTCATCCTGAGGACAGACGGGCTATAGTGGTTAAGTTAACGCCTGAAGGGGAAGTTATCCATCGGCACCACAATCAGCTGCATCTTGATTTGGTCCGAGATTTGACCCGTCACATCGAGCCGGATCAGCAATCCGTTTTTCTCACCTGTCTGGAGAGGATGAATCGCGAGTTCTGACTTTTTATTACAGGTTTACTTGTATCGGGAAGTTACCCTCTGAGATCGATCCCTCAGAGGGCATACAAATATTATCGATGAGTGTTGAAGCGAGCCATGGCAGCTTGTTCTTTCGGAACAACAGTTTTCCCGATTGGAGCTAGGGAGATAACTGCAAGCTTTAAGTGTTGAAGTGCAAACGGAATACCAATGATGGTAACAAAGCACGCTACAGCAGAAACAAGATGACCGATTGCCAGCCAGATACCTGCAAACACAAACCAGATTATATTACCGATTACACCAAGCGGGCTGGTACCTATGTCCATCTCATTAGTCAATGTATCACGTGAAATGGCTTCTTTTCCGAATGGGAAGAACGAAAAATTACCCATAACGAAACAGGCGCGCCCCCAAGGAATACCGATGATGCTGATAAAGGCAAGGATGCCAAAAAACCACCACAGCAATCCCATAAATACGCCACCCAACACAAACCAGATGATGTTGCCCAGAGTTCTCATTCTATTTCCTATTTCTAATCGTCGATGTTAAACGAGTTCATGCCACTTTAAGTAACCTCGATTGAACCCAATTACTTCAATATCAGTATCTCACATGAATCTTAACAGAGTATGAATAAGATGCATGGGCCAAAACTGAGACGGGTATTTGGCTGTTATCGATAGAGTTAGTACTCACCACTAAGTGCAGTTCAATCGCTTATAACCGTGTGTTTTCTAATTCTGTTAGCGTAATGAGGCTTGTTCGATTCGTCGACAGATAGCCTCTGCAAGTTGGTGGCTGGCGATGTTTCTCTCCACGATACCAGACGCCATTTTTCCGCTTTCAATGACCTCAAACCAATCCAGAAGCATGTTATGGAAACCTTTACTACTCAGCATAGGCGTCCAGTCTTTCAGACTTAGCTTTTGTTCTTGATTCTCATGCCAAAGCTTACCTTCAGTAAACGAGTCGAACTCGAAGACTTTATTGGAATAACAAGCCTGGACTCGTTCTGTGGTGATACCAAAATGGCGATTCATAGACGCATGTAGCAGTGTTTCATTATGCTGCCATTGCACATCGAGTCGAGCTAGCTTTGCACCATCGAATTGCTGGGTGATGTAAATATCTTTTAAATCACTTTTGGCAACTATATTGACGCTGTCTAACGGATGAATGAAATCATCAAAAATAAAAGTACGAATATCGCCGGGAAGGTTATGCCGATTCTTTTCCCAACGGAGTGATTTTAAACCGCTGATATCTCCCTGTTGTGCGCCTTGCATGTGATGGTTGTAAAGCGGTATGTGGCGGCGATTGAAGCCAACATAAAGGGGCTGAGCTGTCTGAGCCGATATTTCATAAAGCTTTTCAACTTGTTCTGCGTTATCCGCCAGAGGCTTATCAACAAAGGTAGGAACACCTTGCTTTAAAAAGTATTGTGCAATCTGAAAGTGAACGCTCGTTGCTGCGTGTATCATGACGGCATCGACACCAAAGCTCATGAGCTGTTTGTAGTCGATGCAAGTTTCGGCTATTCGGTACTGCTGAGCCAGAGAGGCTAGAGTGTTCGCGTTTCTGGTGCAAAATACCAGGTCTATATTTGGAAGCTGAGTAATAACCGGAAGGTATGCCTTTTGCGCAATATCGCCCAAGCCGATGATGCCAATTTTCATCTGGGTTCTTCTCTTTCAATTTGTTAGACAGCGATTATAACAATCGAGACAGAACTAGTTTGCATAGCTCGTCATAAAAAGCCTGACTCAAAATTTGTGGTCAGGCTAAACGTTGCTTTTATACACTATGTATTAGGCGTACGACATGTTTTGAATATGTCTAGACTTGAGTCGTAAGCATTGGTTTGAACATCCATTAGCCCTAAAAGAGAATGAAATACATTGTCTTGTGAGTACTTACCCACTACTTGTGCTTCTCGCTTCAAACAATCTGAGTTAACCTGTTTTACTTGTTTAAAGCCCGGTGACATCCACGTCACGAAAGGCACGCGTTTTTGGTATTCTGGTGCAAGGCTATATGGCATTCCATGTAAGAACATACCGTTTTCACCCAGTGATTCGCCATGGTCTGAGATATAAATCAAAGCCGTGTTGTACTTATCTTCTAGCCCGTTAAGCTTTTCGATCGTCTGTTCCAGAACATAGTCGGTGTAACGAATGGTGTTGTCGTAGCTATTAATTATTTGCTCAACACTGCAGTTTTCAATATCGGCGCGCGGACAGTCAGGCTGAAAGAAAGCTTTGTCTTTCGGGTAGCGCTGAAAGTAGGTTGGTCCGTGGCTTCCATTGAGGTGCAAAGTAACAACCCGGTTGCCATTCATGCTTTCGATTTCCTGATCGAGTCCGTTGAGCAGAGCTATGTCATAACATGTGCTGCCATTACACCATTGATCAACTCTGTTTCTGTCTATGGTTACCTTTTTGATTTTATGAGCAACGTTTTTATCTCCACCGTCATTCTCTTTCCACAACAGGTCAATGCCCGCTCGTTGCATGACATCGAGTACATTATCCTGATTGTCTGCTTTGTTGCGGTCGAACTTATTATGAGTTAGCTGGGAGAACATACACGGAAGCGATACTGCCGTTGCGGTTCCGCAAGAGGCGAAGTCCTGAAAAGAAATCACATCCAGTTGGCTGGTGTAAGCGTTGGTATTTCTGTCATAGCCATTTAGCTCGTAGTTTTGGGAGCGAGCGGTTTCACCAACAACGAAAACTAATAAGGTTGGTTTATCTTCTGCCTGCTTTAGTGCGGCTTGTGATTGTTTAGCTTCTGTACCAATCTCGCGATAGGGCTCCGGCGTAGTGAGGTAATTTTTCTTGATGTAGCCGGTTGCGCTGTGAACGAACTGCGTAGGAATGATCATCTTCTTCAGGTAACTGTTATTACGACCGACCGATGAGTAGTCCTGATAATACAGTCCAGCGATAGCAGCGATGACAGCAAGAGAGGCGATCATCGAGATTAATTTCGCTATTGAGAAGCGAAGCAGTTCTCCTTTGAGCGGACGTAATTTGGCTTTAGCTAAAAGCAACGCGGGAACGATGCCCATTAATAAAACCCATATTGCAGAGTAGGCGCTGAAATAAGAGCCAGCTTCACTAGAGTCAGTCTCAATAATATTGGCGATCATTCCGTAGTCGAACAGTGTTCCATAGTTGTAACTTGCGTAGCTCACCATACTCGAAAGAATAAGCAGTAAGATAAAAAACGGTTTTCCTATCCATGGCCAGGTGAACAAATTAAAAAGAAAATTGAGTGCTGCAATAAAGAAAATCGGAATGGTAATAACAAATCCGGTTTTAACTCCATCAAGGGTAGAGAAAATCCCGATGAGTTCTTTATAAATTGGGATATTGACGACAAGCGCGAAATAAAACGCCAATAGAAAAGAAAAGGCAACGTAAGAGATACCTTCTTGTTGTATATCAACGGTCTTCATAAATAACTTTCTTACAAAAAACTAAAGTAAAAATGACGTCCAAACGAAAAGGACGAGGAGAAGTGCGATAAATACCGCCGCAGAACCAATATCTTTCGCGCGGCCACTTAACTCATGCCACTCATCCCCAACACGATCAACTACCGCTTCTATGGCGGAATTAATTAGTTCGACGATTAACACCAGCAACAGACTGCTGATCATCAGTACTCTCTCTAACGTGGTGACGGTTAAAAAGAATGTACTGAGTGATAGAACAAACGACAGGAGCAATTCCTGCCTGAAAGCTGCTTCGTTAATCCACGCTGCTTTCAATCCCTGAAATGAGTAACCGGTCGCGTCCATGACCCGGCGAATGCCTGTTTTTCCTGGTTTCAAAATAGAGTTCCATTACTGCTCAATGACAAATGCACTAGCTGGTGTTCAGTTGCACCAGGCTAAGTGATAAGAGTACGGGGACAGGCGTGAAACATTTGTGAATAGAAGGGGATACAAATTTCAGAGAGAAGACGGGGAGAGCACTAATAGTAGAGCAGGCAATAAATTAGATCTGGATGAAAAGAGGCGCAACAAGTGCGCCCAAGTACAAAATAAGGTTAAATGTGTTTTGGTTATTCGCGTGTACAGACGACGCTGTTATCACTGCCAAAGCCGTTAGGAACATAGCTATCGGCCTGAGGGTCGTTTTCCCATTCCGCTTCATCAAGTAAGTAACGAAACTCAATGTTTTGTTCCTTTGGTAACCGGGTTTTGAACTTAAATTGTCCACTTCCTTTTACCAGTTTCATTGGCTCTGGTTGCCAATTATTAAAGTCACCGGCGATCTGTATTGATTCGCGCTGTTCTTTATCGAGTTCAAAGGTGACTTCGACTTCATCTTTAGTTTTAAAAAATCTTTTTTTAAGCATTGATCTATCCCTGTTTGTAAGAAAACTAATCTAAATATTGCAAAGGTTGCATATTAATTTCAAGTTTTATCAGCCCCTTTAAGGCAAATTAGGGAATGATGAGTCGTCTCTAGGCGTTCTGAGTACGCTGAATTCATGGGTACTGCCTAAGCAAATAAGGCGATGAAGTGCATAATCAGCACGCCGCACGTGAGTTTCCCCCTCATTAGCTGATAGCCTTTGGGATCGACTTCTTGCTCAACTTTTCTAATCAGTTTTTCAGCGTACCAGACGGCGATGTAACCCGAGGCCAAGAGTAATGTGGCCGTTATGTAATGAGTGTATCCCTGAAGCAGGGCTCCCCAGGCGAGTAAAACGAAGAGGTTACTCAGCACTAAAATATTACGGCTTAAACGATGGTAATAATGATCAATCCCATTGCCCCATAAGACGCCGGATAAAAAGCTTAAGATAACAGCGCTATAAGCAATAAAGAATTGATGGCCGTTTAAATTGAATAGGGTTGTGTCGAAAAAGAGCAGCAACAAACTGAACAGGAATGGTAGCAATCCCAGATAGCCCAGACGCAACATGGTTACGCGCGTAGTGACCATAGCTCCACTCCTACAAATGTTGTTCAATCATATCAGTAAGCGTAGTGCTTGTCGGAGAGGTTGAGCTCGGAAATGTTGCGATGACATTGCCTTCTTTATCGATGAGAAACTTGTAGAAGTTCCATCTCGGAGAAACTCCGGCCTGTTGGCTTATTTCGCTGAATACGGGGTTCGCACTGGCACCTGTTACGGAACTTCTTGCCATCATGGGAAAGGTGACGCCGTAATCGAGATAACAGATTTTTGCTGAGTTTTCCTCTGTTCCTTTGTCTTGTTTAAAATCATTACTCGGAAAACCAACCACTGTGAAGTTTTTATCTTTGTATGTTTGGTACAGCGCTTCTAATTGTTCAAATTGCGGTGTAAATCCACATTGGCTAGCGGTATTGACGACAAGTAAGGTTTTGCCTTTAAAACTCTCACACAAATCAATTTCTTCGGATGAGTTCAACAGTCTTTGTTTGCCTTGAAGGATATCAGGGCAGCCCGAAGCGAAAGCGCACGAACTAAGGCTTAAGAACCCGATAGCGATGAAGTGCTTGATTATTCCATTCATGAGCCGTTCTCCCCGTTTATTAACTCAGTATAGTGTTACTCAGTTAAACAAACATCGATCAAAAAAGCCGCGCGAATACCAATCTGGATAAGTAAATGATCAATTTATTGCGAAGAAAAAATCACTTAGAGCAAGGCATAGATTGAAGTAACTAGTTATTCTAATTGCAAAATCTATAACGCAGCTATCAGTGATTTTATCCAGCAATCATGATCAGATACTTGTGTAGATTGGTATAATGTGCGGCCTGAGAGCAAAGAGGGTAAGTTTTACGCCAGCTTCAAATCAAACTGGTTGCGGTAAGCGACCATGTCTTCAATCGTTAGCACAGGCATGTTGTGCAGGCGGCCGAAGGCAACCAGTTCAGGTGTTTTCGCCATAGTGCCGTCAGGATTAGTCACTTCACATAGTACGCCAGCAGGCTGAAGCCCGGCCATTTGCATTAAATCGACGGTACCTTCTGTATGACCACGGCGGGTCATCACGCCACCCGGGCGTGCGCGCAGTGGAAATACGTGCCCCGGACGAGCAAGGTCTTCTGGTTTCGCATGTGGGTTAGCTGCGGTTTTGATTGTCGTTACGCGATCAGCGGCAGATACACCTGTAGTTACGCCAACTTTAGCTTCGATTGAAACGGTAAAGGCAGTTTGGTTTGCACTATTGTTGTCTACTACCATAGGCGGCAGCTCAAGTTTGTCTGCCTGAGTGTCTGTAAGACAAAGGCACACAATACCACTGCATTCGCGGATCATAAGCGCCATTTGTTCGTTAGTCAGGTGCTCAACTGAGTAAATAATGTCGCCTTCGTTTTCACGATCTTCATCATCAAGCAGAAGGACACCACGGCCTTCTTGCAGCGCAGTTAGTGCGTTTTCAACACGAGTAATTGGGTCGCCGAACTCGGCAAGTAGAGATGACTGATTCATGGTTAACTCCTAAAATATGACCAGAATCAGGGCGGTATGAGAGGTCGCCATAAAACGCGACTATAAAGAAATGCACCAGAATCACCTCAACATTATGAGATAGATTGACTGGTGTCTTCTTATTCTCTTTCATCCGGACTATAACCGTCGGCTCTGGCATCTCACCAGATCTGCTGACCTCGACGAATCGAGCGCTCGCGGGCTCACTCTAAAGAGTATACCGCCGGTGGGGAATTTCGCCCCGCCCTGAGAACAATTAAAATGACGCCAAACCTCTTGTGTTAAGAAGATTGGCGTAAAGATAGTACTGAGTTAACAATATTTTGGGAAGTCGATTGAGCTTTTATTAGTTAATTTTGTGCTACCGACGAAAAAAGTCGGTGCGAATGAAGTGATCAATCTGTTCAGGAACGTAGGTATTGTAGATTAGGCTAGTATGAGTTTGCTTGGCTTCAATATGGTCCTGCATCCCTTCCAGACGAGTTTCGTCGACGGTAACCGTACCATCGGATAAGGTATTCCCATCGCGAATTAACAACGGACGAGCACCGATAGGGAGTGTGCCTGCGATACTACCGAGTTTTTGCGGAAACTCCCAGACGTCGTCGTGTTTATTCAATCCGTGATGCGGAGAATTACCCAAAATCGCCCCCAATCCAAGATCTTGAATGCGGGATACTATTGAAGCTCCTTTCAGAGGCGAACCAATGGCAATAACGTGAGAAACCAGGTTTGTCGATGGCTTTCTGTTCGCCAGATAGCGTTTTATCATCAAGCCGCCTAAGCTGTGCCCCACCAACACATTTGTGGTAAGCGGATTGAGTGCATGATCTATTGAGTTGAAAAGCGCTTCTTCATTGATAGATAAAGTGTTGTAACTCAACACTTGGGTTTCGTAGCCCAGTTTACGCAGCTTTTGGCTAAGAGGTTGCATGACCAGACCATGCATATAAAGACCATGTAAAATGATGATTTTCATATTATCTCCATTGATGTAACAGGGCGTACTAACCTTGGGTTCTGGTAAATATACATTAGTCATCCTACTCTAATTTGGGCGTAACTACTTGTGATTTATTAATAAACCTTGCACCTCTTGCTGCAGCATATGGCGGTCTAAAGAAACAGGGCTGATCACTTCGCCAATGTTTACCTGGACTTTAGACCAAAATCGCTTCGGTAAGGTGGTGAGTGCATGCCCACCTTTATGGCTAAAAAATGACCCCCACAGTCCTTGCAGCGCCATCGGGATAACTGGCACTGGTGTTCGTTGGAGAATTTTTTCCACCCCAGGTCGAAACTCACCTAGCTTACCGTCAGACGTCAGTCGACCCTCTGGGAAAATACACACAATCTCTTCGTTGTTTAAAGCTTGCTCTATTTGTTCAAAGGCTTTTTTGTAAGTGTCTGCACACTTACGCGGAGAGCAAATGGGAATGACACCCGCGTGGCGAAAGATATATTTAAATACTGGCAGTTCGCTGATGGACTTATCCATCACAAAACGTACCGGTCGGGTCGAGGTGCCCATCAGGATAAGCGCATCTACATAACTGACATGATTTGCGACGATCAACGCTGCACCTTTTTCCGGGATATGCTGGCGTCCGTCAACCGATACCCGATACAGGCAATGACTCAGTAAGTAGCTGATAAAGCGTTGAGTAAACTCTGGAACCTGGCGGTAAACATACATCGCGACTAAGAAATTCCCGATCGCTACGATAGCGAACAGCTCAAGAACAGAACGTTCTAGAACACTGAGTACGAATATTGATACCAAGGCTGACACGACCATGAACAAGGCATTCATGATGTTATTGGCAGCGATAGAACGTGCACATACCTCTGCTTTAGCGCGAGACTGAATAAATGCGTACAGGGGCACGATAAATACACCGCCGCTTAATCCGGTAAAGAACAGATCCATCATGACGCGGTAGTGTTTGGAATCAGAGACGAAACTTTGTACGTCATAGTACTGGTTCGGCAAGGTGTCGTATGACGGTACCGCCCACAACAGGTCTACGCCAAAGATGGTTAAGCCAAGGATACCAAATGGCAGAATACCGAGTTCAACATGATCAAAAGAGAGCTTTTCACATAGCCACGAGCCGGAGGCAATTCCAATTGAAAATAGTGCGAGTAACAAAGATACGACGGTGCTGTCGGCAAACAGATGTTCGCGAGCGAAATTAGGGAACTGCGTCAGGTAGGTCGCCCCCATAAACCAGAACCAGCTGATCGCTAAAATCGACATCCAAACTCCCTGTTGTTTCTGTGCGACTGCCAGAGTTTTTTTAAGGCCGTTGATTGGCTCGAACTTAACTTTATGTTTTGAGCGGCCCGGTAACGCGGGAATATTTAAACTACTGATGAAGCCTGCTAGTGATAAGACGATGACAAGGCATGATGCGATGAGAGTGCCATTTGGAACCGCAAATAAGATTCCCGCCGATAATGTGCCAATCAAAATAGAAAGAAAGGTGCCTATCTCGACCCATGCGTTACCTTTTATTAGTTCACTTGCTTTCAAAGCCTGCGGAAGCAAAGCGTATTTTACAGGGCCGAAGTAAGCCGATTGTGTTCCGGTTAAAAAAAGCAGCACCAGCATCAAGATGGCATTTTGCGTCAGGATAGCGGCAGCAGCACAGGCCATGATCAGCAGTTCAATCAGCTTTAAACGACGAATAAGCTTTGCTTTGTCCACACTGTCCGCGATTGCGCCAGCATGAGCTGAAAACAGGAAGAAGGGCAGAATAAACAGACCTGCTGCGAGGTTAACAAACAAACTGGTGGATACAGGCAGTGAATCAACCAGACTGTAGGTGACCATTAATAAGAGTATGTTTTTATAGACGTTGTCATTCAGCGCCCCAAGGCATTGCGTGACAAAATAAGGGAAAAAGCGTTTAGAGAAGAACATGCTGGCACCAAAGGAAAAAAGTCAAAAGATGTGAGCACTTTATGCCTTGTTAGCAGATACACCAGCTTTATATCAAAAGTCACATTATATGAGACTTAAGGTGGCGATTATTGCAACTTACCGGATCTTAGGTTGCTTAAAATGTTACTTTTTATTCGGTGCACGTTCCCATGGTTCAAAGAGAGGAAATGTCCATCTGCGCATCGCGATAACTAAAGAAGTACCATGTTTTTCACGCATTTCCAGAGAGTTGTCACTTTGGCAGGCTTGATAGAAGTCGTCGATCACTTTTTGCAGTTTGTGTTGGAGTTTTTTGTTGGTTGGAATACTCATTAAGCCCGTCGCCATGGACAGTTTTTCATCCTCTGCGGAGAAGTAGCTCTGGAAGAAGGCTTCCTGTACCTGCTGTTGAAAAAAGCGCTGAATCGGGCCGCCGGTTTGCCATTGAAACGTTGGAGAAACCCGCAAGCGGAGTTTATTGCCGGGCAGTAAATCAATAATATTAAGATGGTCTAACTGGGCCAGTTTCTGTACCAGCTCTGATTCGCAAAAGGTGTATTGCTCAATGATTTGCTCAAACTGATAACCGTTTAAGACACAGACAGCAACCAGTAACAGAGCTTTGTCTTCAATCAGGTGCTTTTCTTGTTCCAGAGTGAGTGATTCTAGGCCTTTGTTATGTGAAGCGGCGAGTTTAAACAGTTCTGCCATTTCTAAACCAATAAGCTGGCAGATACGTTCAAGGCGTTCGAGGCTAATTTGGTGCCCTTCAGCGAGTAGTCTTTTCACTGTCCCTTCGCTGACCTCAAGATGCTGCGCAACGTCGACATAGTGCAGTCCTGAGAGTTTTAACTGACGTTTCAGTTCTTTAATCAAGGCATAGCTTTCAGACATTTACTCAGTTACCTCATCACGCAGTTGACTCAAATAAGCCTGCATGAACACCTTGCGCTGTCGTGCTTCTTGACGGGCCGATTCCGTATTCATTGTTTCCACAATTTTGAACAATTTGGTCTGAAAATGATCAAGCGTATATTGCTTGTCATCCAGATCGCGCTGTTCGGCAAACATATCTTGGTGATCGTAGAGTTTTGCATCGAACTGGGTACTGACCTGAATACAGCGGGTCACGCCTATCGCACCTAATGCATCCAAGCGATCGGCATCCTGAACCACTTGCGCTTCTAATGTGTCAGGGCGAATTCCGGCACTGTAGCTGTGCGCTTCTATCGCATGAGCAATAGCGTCATGGTAGTGCTGCGGATAATCAATACTCTCTAAAAAGGCGATAGCCTTTGTCGCTGCAATTACCGAACTTTTCTTTCTGTTGGGATGATCTTTGGGATAAGTGAAACAGTCATGCAGATAGGCCGCGGGTAGTACAACCTCTAACTGAGCCCCTTCTTGCTCAGCAAGCTTCTTCGCGGTTTTGGCAACACGCTTGATGTGGCTAAGGTCGTGAGCGGCATCGACTTGCATCTCTTGCTGCATAAATTCCAGAAATAGCGGTTCAGCTTGGCTTAATGAGGTCATGGGTAATACTTAATGTTGGGAATTGTGAAAATTATGCCCAACACAGTGACGAATTTCCAAAGGCGATGGTGTTATTGAGACTTATACCCGAATAAGCCCGAGTGCGTGGCTATAGTAAACAAGTTTTCGAATGTTTGACGACAGGAGAAGGTGAGGTGGTATATAAAAAATAGCCAACCGCAAATAGTGCGATTGGCTTATATATATGTGAACAAAATCGAGTCCACTAACAACGTCAGTTGGCTAGGTGACCCTCGGCTTAAGAAGGGTCGGTTGATATATAGCAGCTTGTGTGCCAACTTTTAAATCCACGTAATACCGTAGTTTTGGCGAGGTACGTTGTTTAAAACTCGTTAATACTTGCAATTTGCAACTGCGATTTGCAATTTTTCATTATTATGCTAGTGACTGATCAATTAATTACTATTAAATGATTACAATAACACTAGGCTAGCAGTACCTAAAAAGGCAAAAAAGCCTACAACATCTGTAACAGTCGTCAAAATCACTGAGCCGGCAAGCGCCGGATCCAGTTCCAGCTTATCCAAAATGATGGGAATCAAAACACCAAACAGTGCTGCGGTGATGATGTTGACCACGATTGCCAGAGCGATGGTGCCGCCAAGGATTGGTGACTGGAACCATACCCCGGCCAATCCTCCAATGATGAGGGCCCAGGCAATACCGTTTAAAGATCCGATACCGAGTTCATTTTTTAATAGCTTGAACCGGTTTCCTGGTGTGATCTGGTTAAGTGCCATTGCCCGGATCATCAGTGTGAGAGTCTGGCTACCGGCAATGCCTCCCATAGAGGCAACTATTGGCATCAACACTGCGAGTGCGACCACCTGAGCTATGACATCTTCGAAAAGGCCAATGGTGATTGAGGCTAATATCGCAGTAAGTAAGTTAATACCGAGCCAAACCCCTCGTTTCTGGGAGCTTTTCATTACAGGTGCGAATAAATCATCGCCTTCGTCCATACCTGTACCCGCCATTAATCGTGCTTCATAAATTTCACGCTGGGTACGTAGAGCAAATTGCCAGTCTACTTCGCCGATTAAAGTCTGATCCGCGTCCGTAACTGGTAAAGCTGAGAGTGCGCTGTGCTCCAATGCTTCTACGGCTTCCGGTAAAGACATCTTACTGTCAACGATGGTGACCGTTTCAATCGCCAAGCTTTTTAGGCGAGTATTAGAGTCACTGCGCAGTATTTCGTAATAGTTAACTGCACCACGGAACTGTTTGTTTCGGTTAATTAAATAGACTTGCTGAGGTGTGTCATAACTGTAGCGATCCATCAGTAGCTTCGCAGTGCCTACTGTAATGTTGAATGGTAGGGTGATGATCTTACGTTCAGCCCAACGACCAATCTCTTCATCTTCATAAGCGTTAGCAAGATCGTAAAGCTCCAACTCGTCTTTTTCGATCAGTGATAGCGCTTCATTAATGATCTCTTCCGGCAGAGAATCTGCCCACTCGATCAGTGAAAGGTTATCCAGTTTCGCAAGGGTGAGTTTTAACTCGACTTCGGATAATGCATTAATGATAGAAAAGCGCACATCAGCACGCATTTCAGTCAATACATCAATATGCAGCTCTAGTGGTAAGGCTCTCCATAACCGGACACGATCATTAATGGTGAACGCTTCTAGTATCAAAGCTATCGCACCGGGTTCCAGACCTGCTTCAATAGACTCGTTGAGCGTTGTGACTTGATCCGCTTCTTCGGCTTGTCCAATTTGTTGTATTAGAGTGGAGAGATCTTGAAACTTGCTCACCGAGCACCCCGATATTTGTTCGTTTTAATGGAAAATAAAAATGTGTTCATTGCTCTCGAATCATTCTATCAACAATAGTGAATATGAACATTCGGGCAATATACCCAAGTAACCTCAAGATGCTTGGTTCAGCGAGAATGACTTGGCTTACAGACGAGGCAACGATTTGATGATCTAGTGGTTCTAAATCAAAAATCGTTAACGAAGTATGTAAGCCAAGGCAACTCGCCCCTTGGGAGCATGTCACTGGCACAATTTCATCGTCAAACAACTTGGAAATAGCTCGCTATTCCGCTGCGTTGCTTTCCTTGAACTTGAATCAGTGACAGTGCTCTGAATCCTGCATCTTGAAGTCACTTGGGTATATATATGTATTCAAACTACGCGAAAGCAAAAGAAAAACAATAGGCTAGTCGTTATTGATCTTGAGATAGGGCAAAACAAGATTGCGAATGTTCACTTTGGCATCAATTCGGGCAGCAAGTAAGTACATACCAGCTATTTTACGGTGGAGAAAAATGGCATCTGCCGGTGGAGTGTGCCAGTAATCTTGTTCCATACTGAGTATTTTACCCGCATCTCGCAACCTCTGCGCAAGGCCGCTGGCTTTAAAATCATAGGCTTCGTCAACTAACATAGGCTCACACGCCATTTTCACCAGGTCCAGAATTGCTTGTCGCTGCTCAGGTATTATTGTCTGGCTGAAAAAACCTATTTGCTGCAAGGCGTCATTCAGCCCGTTTTCATCCTGGTTAATGACAGAAGAGAAAGCCAGGCGATAACCAGAACTAAATCGTTCGCTGTATTCTCGGGTCGCTCCAAAATCTAACAGGCCAATCTGTTTGGTCTCTTCAAGATAGATATAGTTAGCAAAGTTTGGATCCGTCTGAACCATTTTAAACTCAAACAGTTCACGGAATAGTAGTTGAAGCAAATTATGCATGACGAAATCACGTGTGCTTTGATCATAATTTATGATGGTATCTACGGAGTTACCTTCGATGAACTCCATTGCCAAAACAGATTGCGATGAACTTTCAAAATGGATTTTTGGTACAACGAAATGAGGATTGTCTTTTAATGCCTCGTAATAACGCATAGCAAATTGTGCTTCGCGCTCGTAGTCAGCCTCGTCGTGCAGCTGCTTTTTCGCCTCTTCTAGTAATCCTTTATAGTCTACGGATTCTGGTATCAAACCGACCACTTTAAGCAGTGTGCCGACATTGTCGACGTCACTGTTGATGCTCTTACGAATGCCGGGGTATTGGACTTTTACTGCAAGCTTATCCCCTGCATCACTGTATGCCTGATGAACCTGACCGATAGAAGCACTGGCGATAGGCTTAAAGTTAAACGCGAGAAATTCCGCTTTCCAGTTTGAACCCAGTGCATTTTCCAGCACACTATTTAATTGTTTTGCTGGCATGGGATCGGCGTTGGATCTGAGCCTTGAAAGAATGTCTGCCAGTTCAGGGTCAAGAATATCACCCGTATCCATTGATATCATTTGGCCGAGTTTCATCGCGGCACCACGCAGGTGAGCAAGCTGGTCGGTTAGCCTGGTAACGTTTTGCGGAGTTAATAGGAGGTCTTTTGCTTTAGGTTTATTGCCTTTAACAAGTTGCTTTGTGCCTTCTGCAAGGACATTCCCTGCAACTCTTGTTGCTAGCGAGGCAAATTTACCGAATCTAGAAATGCGATGTGTGGGTAAGTTTCTTTCTTTGTCCGACATTGAGAGTCTCCCGTTACTCACTACGATTAGTATGGTATCCAAACTGGCATTGAACGCTGTTTTATGAAGCCATTTAGCGATTTCTGTTATACGGGAAAACGGTGCGATTAGATACACTGACAAAGAAAACCACCAGTAGTGCTGGTGGTTTACGAGTTCAATACTTACATTTAAGGCGGCTCAGTGTGCTTAGTGTTTAGTCCAGACTCTCATTGTTATACCAACGAGTCGGGTAAGCGCTGCTGTAATCTGGTGTTGTAATACCTTCATACAGATCATGACTTGCTTGTAGCGGACCAACCACGGTTCGGTACGGAAGTATGCCTGCCCATACTGGTATATCCATATCTTCAGCGTCATCTTTTACGTCGGAGTTACTGATTTTTACAGAAGCCTCTTGCAGTGAGATTCTCAGCAACAGAGTCGCATTCAGCTCTTTTTCATTACTCAGTCTGATTTGTTCTGTTCTGCCCGGAGCGATTTGCTCTACAAAGTGATTCAGCAAGCGATCCTTTTCATTGTTGTCCGGTACTTCCTCAAACTGACCAAACACAACAGCGCTTCGGTAATGAGCGCTATGGTGGAATGCTGAACGAGCCATTACCCATCCATCAAACAATGTGAATGTTAGGCAGCTTTGCTGACCTTGTTTGAGTGAGCGGAGTAAGCGGCTGTTGTTTGCACCATGAATATAGACAAACTCACCCACACGCCACGCGAGCATCGGGATCACGACAGGGCCCGACTCATTGGTGATTGCAATATGCGCTATTAAACTTTCATCGATAATCGAGTGTAGCTTTTCAACCTCAGTGACGGCTTTGTGAGCCCCTTTCTTAATTTGAGTTCTTTTCGTGTTTGATAACATTGCTGCTCTCCTTGGCGTCACCCCAATGCTGGGACTTAATTCAATTTTTATTAGTGTTGAATTGCAATCTATCGCCTAACTGGTAGTTTAAAGAGAGCCAGTTTTAAACAAAGGATGGATCCGGTTTGTTGATTGATGTGGGTGATTTATGTGTAAACTCGGAGTCCGGGACTCTGCAGCAATCGGTTTTCTTTGCGATTCGGGAGAAGATCGTCAAAGGTCTTTGGCCTATAAATGGCAAATTACCCTCCACTCGTAAGCTGTCTCATGAACTGAACATAAGTCGAAACACGGTAATTTTGGCGTACGAACAACTAGTGGCCGAGGGGTATTTAATAAGCCGGAAAGGTTCTGGCTTTTATGTTGCTGTGGAATTGCCTGAACAATACTTGCCTGAGAAGGTGTCCGTCAAAACATCTAAAACACCAGTCAGTAAGCATGATATGAACTCCGCGTTTGCTCCGGGAGTCCCTGATTTGGCTCTGTTTCCTGGTGTTATGTGGCAAAAGTATCTCAACCGCCATTTAACGAGAGCATCGCTGCTTGGCAATCAGGATATACAGGGAAGTTGGGCACTGCGTTGTGCTCTGTCTGATTATTTAGCTTCCAGTCGTTCAGTAAACTGTACCCCTAACCGAATTATCATTACCTCTGGCGCCCAACAAGCGTTGAGCATTGCGACAATGACCACGTTAAACCGAGGCAGCAAAGTACTGATGGAACAGCCCGGCTACGCGCAAATGCGCAAGTTGATCCAGTTTCAGCAGTATCAGTTTGAGCCGTTGCTTGTTCAGGAAAAGACTGGATTTGATGTGAACACTGTGACTAGCAGTGATGCTGATGCACTTTACATTACGCCAAGTAACCAGTATCCGATGGGTACCACCCTGAATACCGAGCAAAGAGGGAAAATTATCGACTGGGCGGAACAGACCTCGTCCTGGATTTTAGAAGATGATTACGACAGTGAGTTCCAGTTTGCACATCGTCCATATACCAGTCTTCAGGGACTAGCCGCGCAGATGGGGCGTGATGATCGCGTTCTTTACATCGGCTCTTTCAGTAAAGTCATGTTTAACGGATTGAGGCTCGGTTACCTCGTTGTTCCGGAATCGTTGGTAGAATCGTGTCTGATGGTTAAGGATGCGCTAAGCGGAGATTCGCCCAGTCATGTACAAGAAGCAATGGCGGATTTTATTAGTGAGGGCGGGTTGCTACGTCACATCCGCAAGATGCGCCGTGTGTACAAAGCCAAACATGAACAAATGAGTCTCTCAATTGGCAAGCACTTGGGAGAGAAAGTCAGCGTAATCAGTCAGGCGGCAGGGTTGCACATCACACTGAAATGGTGTTCGGGTATTGATGAACAAGCATGGACGCAACGCGCTGCCGCTGAAGGCATCGTATTACGTCCGTTAAGTTATTATGAGCACCCTGACTTTAAGCATCGTGATTGGAACGGCGCTGTTCTCGGCTATGGTAATGTCTCGTTAAAGGATATAGATTCTCATATAAAACGCTTATCTGAGTTGTTTTAGGGCTGCTATTCTATCGCGCGAGCAGGCCGCTTTTGCCTCCATTGCTTCCAAGGAAAGGAAAGTAAGGCGAAAATCGTGATCGCGTATAACATAGACCAGCCCAGGCAAATAAACACGCCCGTGCAAAGTAGTAAAGATACACCTGCCAGCACCTTACCAACTCCACGCAACAGTTTAAACGCCGACAGCATAGCGAGGAGATAAACCAGCACAAAAATGCTGTTAGCGAGCTTGAGGAAAAACTCCAAATCAAGCTGTGAAAGAGTTCCTATCACGCATGATATCAATAAGACGAAACCAACCAGTAATGTTGCCGACGAAGGGACGCCTCGACGGGAGATTTTCGCGAGCTTACTATCCGGCCTGTGTTCACGAGCCTGGCTCCATACCATTCGAGACAGACTTTGTGTATACAGATTCACACTGGCAAAACACGCGGAAAAACCAATCACACTGATAATCCATTTAGCGCTGTCTCCCAACAGTTGGGCGCTTAACCAGGGGATAGAAGCGTTATCAAACTGGGGGGTGCCATAAGCACCAAACTTTAGGATAACCACTGAACAAGCCCAATAAGTCACTCCTGCGACAAAGCAGCCGACAATAATGGCTATCGGAAAATCTCGCTGCGGATTCTTAAATTCTTCGCCCATATGAGCAAAGGCCTCAATACCGACAAAACACCAAAACATCACACCCAGTGCCGCGGTTATCGGCCAAACTGAGTCTGCTGTGATGTCAGGCATTATAAGATCCGCATTGTTTATCTCTCCCTTCCACAGGAAAGCGCCAACCAGAGCGAAGACACTTAATGCGATAACTGTCTGCAAGCGACCAGATGACTTAGTCCCGAGTAAGTTAACAAAGACCAGAAGCAGAACAGTCATTACCTGAGCAAACAAGTTATTGTTTATTGGTTCAGGTAACAGCTGTTGAAGAAAGCCAGCAGCAAGAGCAATAGCTGCAGGAACGCCAACGGGAATGACGCTGACAAAAAGCCAGGCCACGCTGCTTTCCAGTTTGGGATTAAATGCTTTGCGGACGAAAAATGCTGTACCGCCAGCATTCGGATAACGTTTACCTAGTTGCGCAAAAGTCAGAGCTATCGGGCAGATGGCAATAAATAATAATACCCACGCCCAAAGTGAATAATGACCTGCAATACCTGCGGCAATGGCCGGGATCATAAATAGGCCAGTTCCCATCAAAGTAGTAGAAAGTTGGGCGATACCGGATACGAGAGAAATGTCTTTTTTGAGCTGTTCCATGCTACCTCTGAAGATCCCAATTGAAGAGAGCTCTAAGAATAAATGAGTTCTGAAAAACAAAATGCGTTACTGCGCCGTCAATATGACGGTTGTTTTAAATAATTCCAACAAAATGTTGGTTTCTTATGTATTTAAAATCGGTATAGAATGAAAAACACACGGAAGACGCGGTAAGTTTATGGACAAGTTTGATCACAGGATCATTGATCTCCTCCGGCACAATGCCCGGCTGTCAGTTACAGAAATTGCTGATAAAGTGAGTTTATCTCGTTCAGCCGTAACCGCTCGTATTCGCAAACTCGAAAACGACAAAGTCATCTTGGGTTATCACGCAGAAATTGCTCCGAATGAAGGGGACTCCATCTGTGCTTATTTTGCTCTGAAGTTTGATAAGTCAACCTCGACTTACTACTGCGAATCTTACGCCGACGAGCTATATAAAATTGATGGTGTGAAATGGTGCCATGCGATCAGTGGTGAAACTGACATGATGGTGTTTGTCGAGGTTCCGAACATGAATCGCCTGAATGAAATCAGAGATCAAATTCAACGCTTTCCTGAACTGAGACATCTTATGACCCATACGGTTTTGACCGAGTTTTTCAATACGACCGTTAATAAGTTTGTAAGGTGGAAACTGAGGTTATCTGGGTATAGTCATTCACATGGATAAAGCATGTTAAACCACATTAATTTAAATCTGTTGAGATCCCTGCATGTACTGTTGGAAGAGTGTCATGTTAGCCGAACCGCAGAGCGGCTTCATATCACCCAATCCGCGGTAAGCCGTCAACTGGCACAGCTTCGGGAGTTATGCGGTGATCCATTGCTTGTCCGACAGGGTAATCAACTGATTCCGACACCACGTGCCTTAGCATTAAAAGATAAGCTTGATGCATTACTTGCTGAGTTTGATCATCTTTTAGATGACAAGCCTTTTGAGCCACAAGACTGGCAGGGGGAACTGGTGATTGCCTCCAGTGATTATGTCGCTCAGTACGTACTTCCCGATATTGCATCACACCTGAGTGAACTAGCGCCGCAACTTGATATGGCTTATCGGCTCTGGCAGCCAGACTTTCTTGATAAGTTACACGAGCTAGGGATACATATCGCCTCTTCAATGTACCCTTCAAAACCGGAAGGTGTTTCGAGTATCAATATTGGTTCTGATACTTCGGTCTGCCTGATGAAGGAGAGTCATCCGTTAGCCAAGTTAAAAAATATCAGTGTGGAACAGCTAGTCAGCTATTCACATATCAAAGTCACTGGCGGTGGTGATAAAGATTCGAGTACCGATCTTGCGTTGAAACAGATTGGTCTAGAACGGCATATTGCATTCAAAGTGCCTTTCTTTTCTGCAGCGGTAAATAGATTGGTCACAAGTGAGCATCTTTTGGTTGTGCCAGAACATATTGCACTCAATTTAGCTAAGCACTGGAAGCTAGTTAACAAGCCATTGCCGATGAAAACCCAGACTCATGAGTACTGGCTTATGTGGCACCCTAAATACGACACTGATCCTGCTCATCGCTGGGTGAGAGAACAAATACGAGCGGTGATGCAGATATCGGAATACTCCATTCATTAGGTTATGACTTTTGGTTATGACCTTTATGAAAAACTTTGATTTCTATTTATATCCCTTCACTTGGTAGATTTAAGTCAAAGGAGGAGAGAGTTCTATGACACTAACAGTTTGGCTATCACTTTTTACCGTTTGTTTATTGGGTGCCATGTCCCCTGGCCCTAGTCTGGCTATTGTCGCTAAGCACGCACTGGCTGGTGGCCGAATTAATGGATTAGCGACCGCATGGGCTCATGCGTTTGGTATTGGTATATACGCATTTATTACCTTGATTGGTCTGGCGGTTGTTCTGCAGCAAAGTCCGTTTTTGTTTAAAGCAATCAGTTTAGCGGGTGCCGCTTATCTTGCGTATTTAGGTTTTAATGCTTTACGTTCGAAAGGGGGCGTTGCGGCTAAGCTTGAATCAGGGGAAGAAACGACGGTGATTCAATCGGCGAGAGAAGGCTTCTTCATTTCTATTCTCAGCCCTAAAATTGCCCTGTTTTTTATTGCGTTATTTAGCCAGTTTGTCGCTCTGGGTAATGAACTGAGCAATCAAATGATTATTGTTGCGACGCCATTTGTCGTAGATGGTTTATGGTATACGTTCATCACCATCGTACTGTCTAGCTCTAAGTTGGTTGACCGAATTCGTTCAACAGCGGTATTGATAGATCGCTTATCCGGAGTAGTACTTATTCTATTGGCACTTCGGGTTGTCGCAACGATATAAATATCTTTTTTTGAACATAAAAAAACACCCAGCGTGGTAAAACCGGCTGGGTGTAAGCAAGGAGTTTCTCAGGAGCTTTTTACTCTAATAGGGGGATTGGAGCGAGAAACATTTTAATTCTTTATCGGTGCACTTCTTCAAATTCGCCTTCTATCGCATCAGCTTTTCCGGTATTAAACTCGTACTCTTCCTGCATTTCTCTTTGCATGTACTTTTTACGAGCCTCAATACGCTTACCGGTTATCAGTGCCGCGATGGTCAATGGAATCGCCATGAGCAGGCTAAATATTAAAGCAAATAGACCAGTAATCAGTGCCAGTGCAGTAACGATGATCCGATTCATAATCTTGACCTCTTAATTCGTCTATGTATTCAGATTAGCGTTCTGAATATGAACGAAACATGAACGAAACGTCTTACTGTGTCTGGATAATGTCAAACCGTCTAAATGAAAAAACGCCTGAGGGTGAGCTCAGGCGTATAAAGGGGGTATTGATATTAGTAGTGCGCTTTCGCGCTTATTATTAAGAACAAATGTTAAGTTATCGCTCGTTACACCATGTGGTTAACGTTGTGGAGCAATGTTCACCTATCGAGGGAATGTTTGGTAACGAACACCCATCATTTGTTCCATACAGTGCACTACTTGGCAGCTGTAACCGAATTCGTTGTCGTACCAAATGTACAGTACACAACGCTTGTCTTGTGCGATAGTCGCCTGACCATCAACAACGCCAGGATGGCGAGAACCCACTAAATCTGTTGAAACGATTTCCGTTGAGTCAGTGTAGTCGATCTGTGCAGACAGCTCTGAGTTCAGCGCGATTTCACGCAGGTATTCGTTTAGTGAATCACGGTCAACATCTTCACCTAAGTTCAGGTTTGCTACTGCCATTGATACGTTTGGCGTAGGTACACGGATTGCGTTACCTGTCAGCTTACCAGCAAGTTCTGGCAGCGCTTTTGCTACTGCTTTTGCTGCACCAGTTGAAGTCAGAACCATGTTCAGTGAGGCACTGCGGCCACGACGGTCACCTGAGTGGAAGTTGTCAATCAGGTTCTGGTCGTTAGTGTATGAGTGAACCGTTTCGATGTGGCCTGAAAGTACACCGTACTTATCGTTCAGCGCTTTCAGTACTGGTGTAATTGCGTTTGTTGTGCAGCTTGCTGCTGAGATGATGGTGTCTTCTTCTTGAATCACAGATTCGTTTACACCAAACACAACGTTTTTGATGTCGCCTTTACCAGGAGCTGTCAGAAGTACTTTTTCGGCACCGTTACATGCTAAGTGCTGGCTCAGGCCTTCCGAATCACGCCAAACGCCAGTGTTGTCTACAACAAGAGCGTTGTTAATGCCGTATGCTGTGTAGTCAACATCGCTTGGGTTGTTTGCGTAGATGATTTGGATGAAGTTACCATTAACGATCAGTGCTTTACGCTCTTCATCAATGATGATGCTGCCGTTGAACTGGCCGTGTACAGAATCACGACGAAGCAGGCTGGCACGTTTCTCTAAGTCACCTTTCTTACCGCCACGTACAACGATAGCACGCAGTCTTAGTGGGTAACCAGGACCGCTCTTTTCGATAAGCAGACGAGTTAGCAGTCGGCCGATACGGCCAAAACCGTAAAGAACAACATCACGAGCTTTTAGAGAAGAGTCTGCGTCACGTGCACCTTCAAGCGCTGTTTGCACGAAGTCGTTAAGCGCAGAAGTGTCTTCGCGCTCATTCCAATACTGAGTTGCCAACTGACCAATATCAACACGGCAAGAAGAAATGCTCATTTCAGATAGCGCTTCAACGATAGGCATTGTTTGCTCTAGAGAAAGAGGGTTTCCAGTGTATCGTCTTGCAACGCGGTGAGCTTTGAGAATGTCGATAGTGGTGGCATTGATAAGTGTTTTACCGAACAGAATTACTTCGATTCCTTTTTCACGATATAGCTTACCAATTAGAGGGGAGATAGATTCAGCAATCGTTTGGCTAGTTTGCCAATCTTGGAGATATTTCTCTGGACTCATTGTTGTATTGGACCTTTCACGTTTTGGGGGCTAACCATACTCGCCGCTGTTACCTCTACGGTAGAGCGTAGGAGTGTGGTGGTAATGTAATCGGGTTGTAATAATTATGGGGCGGATTCTACGGGTGGAGGGCTTATTCTGCTAGGAAAATTAAATCCAGTGGAATTCACTGTTTTACAGGGCTGAAATGGACAATTTGTGTGACTAATGCGTTGTTTTTGATGTGTTGACAATTTCAAAAATGCAAACTTATTTTTCGTCGATAATGCTTATCTTCAAGGCTTTGTTGTGAAAAGTTATTTATAAGTTACATTTTGGTGTGATGTGAATCGATAACGCAACTTAACTGGTAAACATAAAAGGTATTATCGAGTGGTTTTTTAATTGAGCCTTAAGTATTAACTGAAATGTGCAGTGAAACCGGCATTTCGCGATCAAAAATTTTGCAGCAAATCACAATATAAAATGAGTGAATTAGCAGTAAGAACATGTATTAACCATGGTCAGAGTAGGCTTAATGTCAGCTCCGAAGGTAATTATCTTGGCCTAAAATTACCAACCATCTGGATAGAGATAGTTGAGGCTTATCAATAAATCCACGTTTAGCTGTAATTTAACTCATACTATTGGTGACGTTGTCACATTAAATGCATTAAAAGGACTAGAGCGTTTGGCTCTTTTAAGTTGTTTAAACAAATAAACCTTGTTTAAATCAACTATCAAAGCCGGAACATTTTGGTTTTTATAACGAAAATAAAAAGGAAGTAACATGTTTAAACTCGCGGTCATCGGGACTAACTGGATTTCTCAACAATTTGTTGAAGCTGCTATACAAACCGGAGAGTTTAGTCTTAGCGCTGTTTATTCGAGAGACATTGAGAAAGCCCGTTCATTTGGTACGCCTTTCGGCGCAGAGGCTTTTTATGACAATTTACAAGCACTGGGAAAAGATTCTGATATTGACGCAGTCTACATTGCCAGTCCGAATTCTCTTCATGCTCCTCAAGCATTGCAAATGTTGAAAGCCGGAAAGCATGTTATCTGCGAAAAACCGATGGCTTCTAATTACGAGCTTGCACAAGAAATGTTTCAGTGCGCAGAGGAAAACAATGTGGTTCTTTTTGAAGCGTTTATGTCGCCATACACACCAAACTTTGTCGTGCTTAAAGAGAGCCTACCGACGATTGCCCCTTTAAGACACGCGACTATCAGCTATTGCCAATACTCCTCAAGATACCAGAAGTATTTAGATGGAGAGAATCCTAATACGTTTAACCCGGACTTCTCTAATGGCTCAATTATGGACATTGGTTACTACTGTTTAGGTTCTGCTGTCGAGCTGTTTGGTGAGCCTAATGAGGTTCATGCCAGTGCCTGTGTATTGCCGTCTGGTGTAGATGGATGTGGAAGCGTGACGTTGGCATACGATGGGTTTAACGTGAACCTCCTTCATTCTAAAGTGAGCGATTCATTGATTCCCAGCGAGTTTCAGGGCGAGCAGGGGAGCGTGTTGGTTGATATGATCTCCACAGGGCGTGGTGTCGAACGTGTTCTCCGTGGTAAAGAGAAAGAGGTGCTGACACTGCCACAAACAGAAAACCACATGTTTTATGAAGCTGAAGCATTTGCTAAGCAGCTCAAACGTGGTGTGATTGATGAGAACACAAAACAACGTTCATTGACGGTAGCGAAAGTTCTAACCGAAATCAGAAGACAAACTGGCGTTGTTTTTCCGGCGGATAAGACGGTTTAAGTAAATGTTAGCCGCTTATATAAACGTTGAAGCCCTCAATTAGAGGGCTTCCTTTTATTCGGCTTTCTGCTTTACTGCGAGCTTATCAATAGTACGTCGGTAAGTTATATACGCGGAAACTCCCGCAAAGATATTACCAATACAAGCTCCGAGCAAAAGCCCTTTGATGCCGCCAAGTTGTGAGCCCACCCATAAACAAGGAAGGAAGAAAACAAACAGGCGTAAAGCGGAAATCGCTAGCGCTGTATAAGATTTACCGAGCGCATTACAGACAGATACCATCAGCATACATACACCCAGAGAGCCCAAACTAATAGGGACAATCATTAAGTGCATCTGTAACACATGCTCAACCTGATTATCGCTTGTCATCAATAGTGCAAGGGGACTAGCGACCGCGAAGGTAATCACGGCAATTAGCAGTTGGAAGCTAAGAATAAACTTAACTGCGATACGCACCAGTGACTCAATGTCTTCATAATTTTTTGCGCCAAGCAAGCGGCCAACCATCGGGGGCAGAGACATCGTTAATGCAAGCACCGATACGATAGCAAAAAACTCGTAACGTGATCCCAAAGCCCATGCTGCTACCGCCGCGGTACCAAACCCGGCCAATAGTTTGGTTGCGAGCATGGATGACAATGGTGGCAATAGCTGACTGATCATTGCAGGGCCCATGATATTGCCAATTGATTTAACACTTTTCATTACGTTCAAATCGTGCCATTGAGCTGTTGCCCAATGATTCTTTTTTACTCGCGGTGCAACGACGAAAATACCGAAACCAAATGCAGCAATGGTTGCCATTGCCGCGCCATTGATACCGAGATCCAAAGTAAAAATAAAAATAGGATCAAGCACTAGGTTGATCACGCTGGTGATCATCATCATGGTACCTGGCAGCATAGTGTTACCATTTGCTCTGCAGATACTGTAGTAAAAATAGAGCAGCGCGCCTGTCCAGGAGCTGAGTAACCACCATGGCCAGTAGCTGTCGATGATAGGCATGACAGTATCAGGTGCACTTAATAACGATAAGATTGGGTAACGTAATGACCAGATGATCAGCGCTATGAGTGCGACACCGATAGATCCGATCATCAGCACTAGGCCACCCAGTTGTTTGGCATAGCGCGTGTCATTGGCACCAAGTGCTTTAGAAATTACGGCGGTGGTTGCGATGCCCAAACCTACTTGAATACCAATCACGACCATTTGCAGCGGAAGTGTAAAGCCTTGTACGGCTAACGGCAAAACGCCAAGTTGGCCGATAAAGGCACTGTCGACAAGCTGAAAGCTCATGAGTGACAGTACACCAAAGAGCATGGGCCATGTCATCGAGAACAATTGTCTGGCGAGTGTTGGCTGGGGTGTGTTCGAAGTTGAAGACATAAAAGCTCAATAGGTTACAATACCAATCTACACAAGTATCTGATCATTATTTCTGGTTAAAATCACTGATAGCCGCATTATAGATTTTGTAATTAGAATGACTAGTGACTTAAATCTATGTTTTGCTCTAAGTGATTTTCCCTTCGCAATAGACTGACCATTTACTTATTCAGATTGGTATAAGGTTAGTATTTTGTTATCGGACTAATTGTACATGCCGTTGCAGTACGTGACAAAAACAACTCTGAGACAAGTGTTCGAGCAGCGTCCAGAATATTTTTTCACAAGCATAATTAAACGTTTTATTGGTGAAATCTTACTGGGCGCATTTGTATCAATTATGTTAGTGTCTATCGTCAAACGGACGTTATTACTATTCTGTGGTGTCATATTTAACTTTTAAGACATCGTCCCGACCGTTATCCAGTTATTAATGAACAAGGAGATTTCAGTGCTTAATCATGTTGCAGCCTATGCCGGAGACCCAATTCTGTCTCTTATGGAACAATTTATGGCAGATGAACGTTCTGAAAAAGTGAATCTAAGTATCGGCCTGTATTACGATGAAGATGGAAAAATTCCAACGCTTCCTTCTGTTGCACAATCTCAGCAACAGCTAGCAAAACAAGAAAACCAACCTTGTATTTACCTGCCGATGGAAGGCTTAGCGCCTTATCGTGCTGCAGTCCAGGCTCTCGTGTTTGGTGAAAAACATCCTGCATTGGAAGAAAAGCGCGTAGCAACGATTCAGTCACTAGGTGGCTCTGGTGCGCTGATGATCGGTGCAGATTTCCTTAATCACTATTTCCCTAATTCGAAAGTATGGGTAAGTAACCCAACGTGGGAAAACCACAATGCTATTTTTGCTGGTGCTGGATTTGAAGTAGGCGCTTACCCTTACTTCAACCCTGAAACCCAAATGTTAGATTTTGATGGCATGGTCTCAGCGTTACAAGAGCTACCAGAAGAGAGTATCGTTCTGCTTCACCCATGTTGTCATAACCCGACCGGTGTTGACCTTACCACCGACCAGTGGGACAAAGTCATTGAAGTGGTTAAAGCGCAGAAACTGATCCCGTTCTTTGACATGGCTTACCAAGGCTACGGTGAGGGTATTGAGGCTGATGCCTACGTTATCCGTAAAATCGCACTAGAAAAAGACGTAGTGAGCTTTGTCAGCAACTCATTCTCTAAAACTTTCTCACTTTACGGTGAACGTGTTGGTGGTCTATCTGTCGTATGTTGCAACGATGAAGAAGCGTCTCGTGTTCTAGGCCAGTTAAAAGCTACCGTGCGTCGCAACTACTCAAGTCCCGCGAAACACGGCGCGGTGGTGGTTTCTAACGTGCTAAATACTGAACAGCTAAAAACTCAGTGGTTTGGTGAAGTTGAAGGCATGCGAAGCCGCATCCTGACTATGCGTGAAACACTGCACGAGCAACTTAAAAACCTTTGTCCGGAAAAAGACTTTAGCTTCCTGGTTAAGCAAAAAGGCATGTTCAGCTACACGGGTTTCTCTCAAGAGACTGTTGAAAAACTTCGAGAAGATCACGGCATCTACCTAATCAACAGCGGTCGCATGTGTCTTGCCGGTCTGAACGAGCAGAATGTTGAGCGAGTTGCCAAAGCATTTGCTGCTGTTTAATTGAGCACTAAGTTTTACTTAAACATTTAAGTCTTTCTATATGCCCAAGTCATCTTGAGATGCTTGGGTATATTTTTATCTGCATACTTCGCTCAAAAATACATGGAGTGTAATCTTTAAGGTATTGATATTTATTAACAATTTATTTTTATCTTCATATTTATTTCATAAATCCCTCCTAAAGTACCCCCTTACTTAAATACATGGACAGGAAAAAATACATGGAGAGAAAAATGCGTAATTCATTACTTAGTTCAATCATTATGGTTTCACTATTAAGTGGTTGTGATTCGGACGATACCAAAACGGTTTATGTTGAAGCCCAAAATGACAGTGGAATAGAAGCTGAGCTATTAACAACCACGGCCAAGGCGGACACGAGCTACGATGACATCGGTGATTCAGCCTATTGGATGAACGGTGACGACAGCGATAACAGCCTGTTATTCGTAACGCTGGAAGGTGATGGACTTGCGGTATATAACCCGTTAGGTAAGCAAATTGAAAAATTAAACGGGCTCGTAACTACAGGGGCAGATATTCGTTATGCCATCAGCGCAAGCAGCGGTGAAGCGGTTGACTTGTTGGCTCTGGCGCTACCGGAAAACAACAGTTTTGCCTTCTATTCAATTGGTTATGATGATGGAGTTGTGCTTGAAGAGATTGGAACTCTTCCGACAAGCTACGCAGCGGAGGGGGTTTGTCTACACAAGAACACGACCAATGGTGAACTGCTACTAACGGGCGTTACTGAGGATGGCGTCGCATTGCAGTACAAATTGAAGTACGAAAGTGGTGAGATTAAAAGTGTCCTGACAGATGATGCCGGGCTGCCGATTGCCGTTCGTAAACTTGAAGTCGGTGGAGAGTTAAGTGCATGTATTGTGGATGATGAAAGCGCCACGCTATATATTGCCGAACAGGATGTGGGTATCTGGGCTTATGGCGCAGATCCAGAGGATATTAACTCTCGTCGTATGGTGGATAGTATTGAACCTCTCGGTAACCTACAAGAAGTTGAAGCCATCGATCTTCTATACATGTCAGACGGTAACGGTTATTTAGTCGTGGGTGACGAAGGCAAAGGCATGATGATTTATGACCGCGATGACTGGCAATTCACCGCAAATATACATCTTGATGGCGTGGGAGAGGTTAAATCGCTGACAATTGCCGATGATGGCATCTGGATAGCGAACTCAGAAGCAGACGAGCCTGTGTATGAGAAACTCAGTTATGACACACTCAATGGAGCCAGCTCCCTGAGTGACAAAGCGATTTCTCAGGTGTTAAGCCCTGCAAACCTAAGTTCGACGGGTATTGCCCTAGTTAAAGTGATTGGTGAAACTGATCCTGTAGACGATGACGGTGATGCAGCGGATGATCCAGCGTTTTGGCTTAATGAAAGCTCACCGGAAAATAGCCTGATTATTGCTACTAATAAGCAAGGTGGGTTAATGGCTTATGACTTGAACGGCGCAGAGCTTCAATACCTTAATGAAGGTGAGCCAAATAATGTCGATATTATTCAGTCCGTGATGGATACCAACGGTGACAGTTTCTCCCTGGCGGCGGCGAGTAATCGCGAATTTAACACCATCACTTTGTATAAAATTCAGCACGCAACGGAAAGTCAAAACCCGATTGTTGAAATGGCAGCGATTGGCGAGAATGTGCACGAAGACGTTGCTCAGCTAAAATCTGAACTCAATGAAGTGTATGGATTGTGTACTTATCAATCTTCTGATGGTACGCCATATGTCTTTATTAACGGTAAGAGTGGCGATATCGAACAGTGGCGTTTAGTTGTTCAGGAATCAGGTATTGAAGGCAGTATTGTTCGTCGACTAAAAGTGGAGACCCAACCAGAAGGGTGTGTTGTTGATGATACGACAGCAACGCTGTATGTCGGCGAAGAAGACGTCGGTGTGTGGAAGTTCTCAGCAGATGAATCAGCGGCAACCGATGGTGAGATGATCATTGCAGTCGATGGCAAGCAGCTTGTTGCAGACGCGGAAGGCATTACCTTATACAACAACGGTACAGTTAACTATCTGATCGTTTCAAGCCAAGGTAATCATACTTACGCTGTGTACAACATTGATGAATCTTATCAATATGTTGGAAGTTTCGCACTGGTAGCCGATGACGAAAATGGTCTAGACGGCGCAAGCGAAACCGACGGGATTCATGCGGTATCAGCGTCGGTTAGTGACATCTTCCCTAACGGCTTCTTCATTGCTCAGGATGGCTTCAATGTTGATTCAGGTTATGAATATCAAAATCAGAACTTCAAGATGGCTGACTGGAATGACATTAACTCAGCGTTTGCTAAATAACCTCAACTCGGGATAATTTAAGCCAGTCAGCGCAGTCCTTTTAGCGCCTAACTGCGTTAAAAATTGGATTATTTCGACTTTCTCATCCCGAACTGGGGTTAAATAACCTTCCTGCAATACAAATAAATGGTAAGAGGCTTGGTTCTCTTACCATTTGTAAGTATTACTGCTGTTTTATCTGATTTTTCTAATGCTGATTTATAAAGCCTCACAAGTAATACTTTAGGGTTAGAGTGATTGCTCACCAGCAGTGCAATATGCACCTTGTGCGTATGAGTCTTCACCGTTTTCTTCTCTAACTGTTATCTAATTCGTTGGTTTTTAATCACTTTAATGCTTGGCACGAAAGTCGCTATCAACGATTCGACAACCAAATTGAGGAGAGTCAAAATGTCTTATGTAGAACCTAGAGAGTTTGTAACCAAAATGGTCGATGCTGGTGAACAGAAAATATTTATGTCCACCAAAGACACACTAGTGAGAGCATTTATGGCTGGTGCCATTCTGGCACTGGCAGCGTTTTTTGCTATCACAGTCATTGTTAAAACTGGCAGCCCTTTGATCGGAGCTATTCTGTTTCCTGTTGGGTTTATCATGCTCTATCTGATGAAGTTTGACCTACTAACGGGCGTATTTACCTTGGTGCCGCTTGCGGTAATTGATAAACGCCCTGGATGTACGCCGAGTCAGCTTTTTCGAAACTGGGGACTGGTCTTTTCAGGTAATTTTGCTGGCGCACTAACCGTTGCATTCTTTGCTTCTTACATTTTGACATACGGTTACAACACAGATGGCGGAGCGCTTGCTACGAAAGTGAGTTCTATTGGTGAATCAAGAACACTCGGTTATCAGGAGCACGGATTAGCAGGTTGGTTTACGATATTTATTCGCGGGATGTTATGTAACTGGATGGTGTCGATGGGGGTTGTTGGAGCAATGATTTCGACCTCTGCGAGCGGAAAAATGATGGCGATGTGGATGCCAATCATGTTGTTCTTCTTTATGGGCTTTGAGCACTCTATCGTAAACATGTTCTTATTTCCGTTTTCAATGATCATGGGCGGCGACTTTACCGTCAGCGATTACTTTATCTGGAACGAGATCCCGACCGCATTAGGTAACTTGTTCGGCGGATTTCTGCTGGTGGGATTACCTCTTTACTTTACCCATGTTCGCACAACTCCGGCGCGCAAGATGAATCTTTCTAAGAAAGCGGCAAATTTGTAATCCGGTGCTTAACATCAAAATTGGACAGGCTTCGGTTTCGGGAAGGAAGCCTGTTAATCAGGACTGCATCGGTGCTTATATTCCAGAGCCACCTTCTATCACGACAAAAGGAGTGGTGGCGGCAATTTGTGATGGCATCAGTTCCAGTTCGGTAAGCCAGATAGCCAGCGAAACAGCCATTAAGAGTTTTATTGCTGATTATTACTCGACATCTGAAGCTTGGTCGGTGAAAAAGTCGGGTGTGAAAATTCTGGAAGCGATCAACTACTGGCTTTACTCGCAAACTAAAAACAGTGAGCATCGTTTCGATTTTAATAAAGGCTATGTCTGCACATTTAGCGCGGTGGTGTTTAAATCACAGACTGCGCATTTATTTCACTGTGGTGATTCTAGAATATACAGGCTGTGCGGGAAGTCACTTGAACAGTTAACGCAAGATCATCGTCACAAGATCGACGATGAGAGCAGCTACCTAGAACAAGCTCTAGGGTTGAAGCCTGAACTTAGTGTCGACTATCGTACTTTTTCTGTCAGTGTCGGAGATGTCTTGGTATTGGCTACCGATGGTATTTTTGATTTTTTGTCCGATAAAGAAATAGCACGTGAGGTGAGTGCGTTATTATTGAGCCCACAAGAGCGCGCGAATAATCTAATACGCAAGGCTTTAGAGGCCGGCAGCGATGACAATTTATCAATACAAATCCTAGAGATTGAATCACTTCCGGAAGCTAATCTTAATGAGCTGATGAGTTCATCAATTCATCTTTCACCAGCGCCGATCTTAACTCCTAATGACCAGATTGATGACTTTGAGATCTTGCGCGAGCTACATATCAGTGAGCGGAGTCATGTTTTTCTTGCTAAAGATCGAGAAACGAAGACACTCGTTGTACTAAAAACGCCTTCAGCGGAAAGTCGTCAGGATGAGTCACACCTCGAGAGCTTTCTAATGGAAGATTGGATTGCTAAGAAACTGAGTAATCCGCATTTGCTCCGAATGTACAAGCCTGCCCAGAAACCAAGTAGCATCTATACCGTATCTGAGTATATTGAGGGGCTCACATTGTCTCAGTGGATAAAAGATAACCCGACTCCCGACATCAATACCGTACGCGAAATCATTGTTCAGGTGGCAAGAGGCCTTCAGGCTATGCACCGTCAGGAAATGGTTCATCAAGACCTACGTCCGGAAAACATCATGATCGATCAGTCAGGCACGGTTAAGATTATTGACTACGGTGCTACAAAAGTCGCGGGATTATCAGACATCGTGATGGAGCCACCGGCAATCATGGGAACCGCGCAGTACACCGCACCTGAGTACTTTATTGGCCAAGCTGGCTCTAATCGTTCAGATATCTTTTCTCTTGGTGTCATTACTTACCAGATGCTAACTGGGAAGCTGCCATACGGCACTCAAGTATCACGCTCGCGCAACGCAAAATCCCAACAGAAACTAGAGTATGTTTCTGCACCTATGCTAAATCCTGCAATTCCTAATTGGATTGATTTTGCGCTTAAAAGAGCACTTAAAATCGATCCACATAAACGTTATGAAGAAGTGTCAGAATTTGTGTTTGATCTTACAGAACCTAATCCACAAGCTGAGAGAAAAAATTGGGTTCCAATCGCAGAGCGCAATCCAATCCTGTTTTGGCAGCGAGTGTCTCTTGTTCTGTTCGTTGCGTTAATTTGTTCTCTCTTGTATTGAGGCGTTTCAATTTCCCGCCTTTGTCAGCAGTAATGAGTGCCTTCATAGTTGTACTTATTTTGCTGATAGAGGCTTTGCGATTGTTTAGCCTTGATGAGATTAGATCACTTTTTTGACTTGAGCCGAGGTTTTTTGACTGGCTTTATTTTCTGATGGGATTGGTTCTGAGCCATCAGAGAAAATATCAGCGATAGCACGTCGCTCTAGTTCTCCTTGCAGATTACCCTCAGCATCGACCACCGGTAAAGAATATTCGCAGGACATGGTCTCTGGTAATACTTGCTCTATGACCGAATCTGGGGATACGGTTGGGACGGTTTCATAAATATCCCTATGCAGGATTTCTTGAGGTGCATGAGTTTTAGCCGCATCGTGCAAACTCTCTTGGGTAATCACACCTTGATACCCATCTTCGGTGACGTGATAAGCATAACTTTGTTTGACGCCTTTCATCTGGGTAAGTGCTTCAGCGATGGTCGTCGCGGTAATACGATGAGCCGGAGGTTGCATGACGGTTTCCACTGTTAGTGCGCGAGCACGGTTAACGTCCTTAACAAAGGCTTCTACGTATTCGTCCACTGGATTGAGCAAGATCTCATCCGGAGAGCCTTGCTGCACTAATTCACCATCTTTTAGAATTGCGATTCGATCGCCCAGGCGTAGTGCTTCGTCAAGATCGTGGGTTATAAAGATGATCGTTTTATGGAGCTTATTTTGCAGTTCAATGAGTTGATCTTGCATTTCGCTACGAATTAAAGGATCGAGTGCAGAGAACGCTTCATCCATCAAAAGAATTTCTGCATCGGTGGCTAGGGCTCTTGCTAAGCCGACACGCTGTTGCTGTCCCCCGGACAACTGTGCAGGATATTGGTTTTCATACCCTTTTAAGCCCACGGCTTCCAGCCAATTGTTAGCCCTCGCTTGTCTTTGATCTTTTTTTATCCCTTGAATCTCTAACCCGTATGCAATGTTATCTATGACTGTACGGTGAGGAAGAAGGCCAAAGCGTTGAAAGACCATCGACATTTTGTGACGACGAAATTGCTCCAGTTCTTTTATGGAAAGTTTCATCACATCCACGCCATCCACCAATATCTGACCCATGGTCGGGTCGATCAAACGATTGAAGTGACGGATCATAGTTGACTTCCCGGAGCCAGATAAGCCCATGACGACGAAAATTTCACCTTTATTAATTTGTAGGTTAATGTCTTTTAGTCCAACGGTGTGCCCGGTTTCGGAAAGAATCTGATCTTTACTTTGCCCTTGTTTAACACGATCAATCATGGAGTCAGGATCTGAACCGAAAATTTTATAAAGGCCGCTGATTTCAATAAGTGGCTTAGTCATGCTTCAGGGCTCCTAAATACGCTTGAGTACGCTTGGCATAAGCCTGGGAGGTACGGTCAAATAAGATGGCCAACGCTACAATCGCTAAGCCGTTAAGGAGGCCAAGCGTAAAATATTGATTGGTAATCGATTTGAGTACAGGTTGCCCCAGGCCTTTCACGCCAATCATTGAGGCAATGACCACCATGGATAATGCCATCATAATCGTTTGGTTGATCCCAGCCATAATCGTAGGCATGGCTAATGGCAGTTGCACGCCGACTAAGCGTTGCTTTCTGCTAGCGCCGAATGCGGTAGACGCTTCGAGGACTTCCTTATCGACCAAACGTATCCCCAGGTTAGTCAAACGTATTACTGGCGGAATCGCGTAGATCACCACTGCAATGAGACCCGGTATTTTACCTATCCCGAGTAGCATCACTACGGGTATGAGGTAGACGAATGCTGGCATGGTTTGCATGACATCAAGTAATGGGGTAATGATTGATTGCACTCGATCCGAGCGTGCCATCGCGATGCCAATCGGTATACCAAGCAATATCGCCAGCATGGTACAAACGGTAATGATACTTAGCGTGCGCATTGTATCTTCCCACATACCGAAATAACCAATAAGGAGCAACGATGTGCAGCAGGCAAGTCCCAGTTTCCATGAGCGACTTGCCATATATGCCATTGCGGTGCAGATTGCGATGATAATCACCCACGGTGTGGATATCAGCAATTTTTCAAACCAAACCAAAAAGGAGAGAAGGGGATCAAAGAACGATTCAATGACATCCCCATACTCACGAGAAAAATCTCGGTAAGCACCATCTAAGGATTTTCTGATGGCGCGTAACGTGGAGCGGTCCATCTCGGGGAATTCGCTCAGCCAGGTCGTATCAGACATGTTTATTTCCTTTTAATACCGAGGCTCGATTGGCCTCGGTATACTTCCTTATTGATGTCCTTATTTGCTAAGTGCATGGTAAGTTATAATGCCTGCTGCACTTTTTCAGCGACCTCTTGAGGAACCCATGCTTTCCAAATTTTCGGATAGTTTTCCAGGAAATAGTACATCGTCTCTTCGCCATCAGCCTGGTTGTCTTCCATCCAAGCAAGGAGACTGTTCATGTCTGCGTTTGTGAAGCCACGTTTGGTGAAGTACTGATATGCTTCTGGTGAACGAGAAGCAAATTCCTCTGTGGTAATGGTGTGTACCGGTGACGGTGGATACATGGTTACTTTGGGCTCTGCACAGTCGGCTTGAGTTGTGCAGTTAACATATTCGTCTACGCTGACACCACTACCAAAATCAACTTTGACCATTTCATACTTGCCCAGTACTGAGGTAGGAGCCCAGTAATAGCCGAACCATGGCTCCTCTCGTTCATAGGCTTTGGCAATAGAGCCAGATAGGCCAGCACTCGAACCTGGATCAACGATCTCAAAACCTGCTTTAGAGAGATCCATCGCTTTAAATAGATTGCCAGCACTGATTTGGCAGTTCCAACCTGCGGGACAGCTGTAAAAAGCCGACTTGTCTTCATCTTCAGGGTGGGTGAACAGCTTGGCATGTTTTTTAATGCCATCAATTGTTTTTAGTTCAGGGTATTGTTGAACGAGGTAAGCGGGTACCCAAAACCCTTCTTCACCACCGTCAACCAGCGACTTGCCAGCATAACGAAGGCGCTTTTCCTCTACACCTTTGTCTAATGCCTCTTTTAAGGAGTTACTCCATAGCTCTGGTGCAACGTCGGGTTGTCCTTTCTCTATCATTGATGTGCCGGTAGGCATGGTATCACCGGGAATTAATTCGGCGTCGCAGCCATAACCGTGCTCGAGGATAAATTTATCCACGTTAGCCATGAGGGTTGCGGAGCTCCAGTTCATGTCCGCAATCGTCACATCGCCACATTCATTCGCACTTGCATTCGTTGCTAGTGCTCCCATCGCCAAAATTAAGGCTGACTGATATTTCATATAGAGTCTCCTTTCTCTAAATACCCGGCTAAAGCGGGGATGTATGGTCCTTTGATGTTGCAGCAAAAAGCTATGACGAAGCGTTATCATGACCTTGCTAGAAATTCCAATAAGCAACAAATTTCATTCTTAAACAGTATTAGCTTAATAGATACCTGAGATAAATTCCTACTTTCAGTGGTGAAACTGCTAAGTAAGATCATGATAAATAGGGTTAACAATGCGGGACTTATCGCGGGAGTATGCTAGTGAAACTACAGGAAGGTCAGTATGGAATTGAATAAAAGCTGAGGATCTTACACCTTAAAGTTGTTACGCAGTTCTTCCAGCAGCTGTTTGCGGTAAGTCCGTGGCGTAACATTGAACCAAGACCGACAAGCGCGGTTAAATGTCGCTTGTTCAGAATACCCGAGTAGTCCGCTAATCTGGCTTAGTTTTAGATTTGGATCTTTCAGGTACTTACGGGCGATAACTTGTCGCTCATCCACTAAGATTTGCTCGTAGTTCGTGTTCTCCTGAGCGAGTTTTCGCTGCAGGGTTCTTTTATGCATAGAAAGGTGGGAAGCAATGGCTTCACTGCTGCATTGGCCTGTAGGAAGAAGGCCACGAATCAGCTTTCTGACCTCATCAGATACAGAGTCGGAAAAAGGGCTTGGTTGCGAATCTAAATAATGTCTCGCCAGTTTACAGGTTTGCTCATCTTCACTTGATAGTGGTGTGGAAAAAACGGACTCGGGCAGGACAAACCCACACCAGTCCTGATTAAATTTAACCGGGCAGCCAAATACATTTTTATAGGCGGCTTCTTCTCCCAGTCTAGAATGCATAAAGTGAGCGGATATGGGGTTAAATTCTCTACCACAAAGCAATTTTATGACCTGCATTGCATTGGCTAAGCCCAGTTCAAAACACTGCACCGAGTAGTCGATTCCATTGCCTTGGACATTGTATTCTAACCTTACGGTTCTTTCTGTTCCCTTCGTTTGAATGATGTGTTTGGTGGTTAAAGCAGAACAATGTAAATGCAGATAGTTTGAAATGTTTTCCAGTGCCTCACCGACAGTCGCTGAACTTCGCGCAATGACAGAAATAGGCCCAAGAATTCCCATGCCCTGAAACTCCGCTAGTTTTAGTCCGAAATCAGGGCAATCGAGTGCAGCGGCGGTATCTTCCAGTAAAGCAATCATATTACGAAAGTTAAGAAAGGAGTCTTCATCTCGTTTGTCTGTGCTTGGTATGTGATATTTCGACAATAGGCTTTGAGGAGCGCCGCCCAGAGATTGCACGAGGTTGTCATAGCCGCGAAGGTTGGTTGCCCTGATTAATATGTGCATGACTTCTCCGTTGTAAAGATGAACCTCTCCATAGTTATTCATTCGTCTGATTAATAAAAGATGGCTAGTTAACATTTTAATAACATTGTCGCGTTTTATCAAAAATTTGTCGTCATCCATCAATATTATCCAACGCCCTTGTTGAAATATTGAACAAGGTTTAGTCAATAATAACGACAAAAAGGAAAACGTTATGACCGCTACACACTACGACACCATCATCATTGGCGCAGGACTCTCAGGGATCGGAACCGCCTGTCATCTGACGTCAGAGCATCCGGAAAAAACACTTGCGATACTTGAACGCAGGGAGCGAATGGGAGGAACCTGGGACTTATTCCGTTACCCGGGGATACGTTCTGATTCCGATATGGCGAGTTTTGGCTTTGACTTCAAACCGTGGTACTCCGATAAGGTTTTGGCTGACGGTCATAGCATCAGGGATTACGTTGCTGAAACGGCTAAAGAGTTTGGGTTTGATAAAAAGGTACAGTACGGTTTAGCGATCACCAGTGCAGACTGGTCTGATGCTAAACAGCGATGGACGGTGACAGCGACTCATGAATCGACAGGTGAAGAAAAAACATTTACCTGTTCGTTTTTAATCAACTGTGCGGGTTACTACAGTTTTGATAAGGGGTATCGACCTCGTTTCGAAGGCGAGGAGTCGTTTAAAGGCGATATTGTTCACCCTCAATTTTGGCCAGAAGACTTAGACTACTCGGGCAAGAAGGTGGTGGTGATTGGCAGTGGGGCGACTGCGATTACTTTACTTCCTAGTATGGCGGACAAGGCTGGTGGCCTGACAATGCTTCAGCGTTCACCAAGCTATATTATGGCGGTGCCTAATACGGATAAAATATCCATGTTCCTTAATCGTATCTTGCCGAAAAAATGGGTGTTTAACCTGACAAGAAAACGCAACATTCTTATGCAGCGAGGCATGTATCTTGCGTGTAGAAAATGGCCTGCAAGGATGCGAAAAATTTTGTTATCACATGTTCGCAAACAGCTTGGATCTGATTTTGATATGAGTCACTTCACACCAAATTACAATCCTTGGGAGCAGCGCTTGTGCGCAGCGCCAGACGGCGACTTTTTCAAAACCTTGCGTTCCGGTAAAGCGAATATTGTCACTGATCATATTGATCACTTTACTGAAAACGGCATTAAGCTGAAATCGGGGCAGCACCTTGATGCAGACGTGGTTGTGACAGCAACGGGGTTAGACGTCCAGCTAATGGGTGGTATGGAGTTTCTGATAAATGGTGAGTCAATCAATGTGCCAGATAAAATGATTTATAAAGGCATTATGATTGAGGGTGTGCCGAACTACGGCTGGATTTTCGGTTATACCAATGCGCCTTGGACGCTAAAAGCGGATATTGGTGGTCGTTACTTGTGTAACTTGTTCACGCATATGGATAAGCATGGTTTTGGGGTTGTTCGAGCAGTAGATAATAGCGGCGCAAACACAGGTGTCAGCATGCTTGATGGCTTTGCTCCGGGTTATATGGAGCGGGCAAAAGAGAGAATGCCGAGACAGGGTAAAGAGGGTCCTTGGGTTGTCACGATGCACTATGGTAAAGATAAAAAAGCACTGACAGAAGAGCCAATTGAAGATGGTGTTTTGCAGTTCTCTCATGCAGTGAGCCAAGATAATACCGAGGTTCATGACGTTAAAGCCGTGGCGTAGCGCTGCCTTGCACAAGTTAAGGATATGAATATGAGAACGACTGATATTGCCAAACCGTCAGTGGTGCTTATTCCCGGTATGTGGAGCACAGGAGAAACGTTATCTGAACTACGACGTGCTTTTGAAGCTCAAGGATATGAAGTAGATTCTCTTTGCCTTCCTGAGCATAAAAAGAAAGCAGAATATAGTAAGGCTGATAAAGCCCGATTGGCGCAAACCTCCTTACAACAGTATGCAGATTTTATTGTTGCAAAAGTAAGGACGTATAAGGTTCCTCCAATATTAGTCGGACACTCGATGGGCGGTCTGTTAGCACAACTGGTCGCGGCGAGAGTGCCAGTGAATAAACTGGTTCTGCTTTCATCTGCCGCACCGGGGGGGATTAACGGTTGGAGTTGGTCGGTTATACGTACACTTGGCCGTAACTTACTGCTGTTTCCACTTTGGCGAAAGGTCACTGAAATGGGTGAGAGCAATGTCCGATATGGTATTGCCAACTCACAAAGTGCATCTGTTCAAAAACAGGTTCTAGATAATATGACCTTCGAATCGGGTATGGCAACGTTCCAGATTGGGGTTGGCGGCTTTTCCAAAAGTGGCTTTTCACGAGTCGATGCAAAGCAGGTGACGTGTCCAATACTTGTGATCGGAGGTTCAGCAGACCGTATTACGCCGATAAAGATCCAACGTGCTATCGCGAAAAAGTATGGGCAGCAAGCCAAGTTGGCTGAATTACCTGATGTATGCCACTGGACAATAGGGGGAAGTAATTTACCCCGCGTTACCTCTGTCATTTTTGACTGGCTGGATGAGCAATTGGAAATCGCTGCATGACGGACGCAATGGTTAGAGCCCTATGAAAAATGCCCTCCAAATGGAGGGCATTTTGTTTGCTCTTAGCTAGCGAATTGGAATGTTGTGTTCTTCTTCGCTGTGACCGGCTAGTTTAGGTACCACTACGGTCAAGACACCATCGGCGAAATCAGCGCTAATTTCTTCGACATTGATGTTGTTACCGAGCGTAAAACTTCGAGACATCTTGCCACTGTAACGTTCACTGTGGACTACTTTACCTTCTTTTTCTGTCTCGTTTTTACTCTCGATACTTGCCTCAATGGATAACACACCTTGCTGGCAGCTAAGTTTGATATCTTCTTTTTTCACTCCCGGCAAATCGGCAGTGACTTCAAAGGCTTGGTCTTTTTCTACAATATCAACTCGTGGAGAAAAACCGTCTTCGAATCGTGTCCTCAATGCAGGAAATGAATGGTCAAATAACCGGGTGAAATCTGTCCAGCTATCTCGAGGAACCAAGTTCATAAGTACCTCCTATTCACGACTTCCTAACATCACTATAAGTGTAATTCGGGTGTGAAAAATGTCAGGAAAAATTACGGTTCTGTTTGATAAAAATCAATTATTGATAGGGTTATTTTTTAGGCGTTAAGTAGAGGAACTATTGTTTGTTTTCAAATCAAGTCAGGGTTGTATCTCGGCTGGTTTTTTAGAGAAATAAAGCGCCCATTAAGGCAGTAAATGGGCGATTTAGCTTAACTAGTCTTTATAACGTGGGTCGATCCGGTCGAGTTTACGTAGTAGCGCCGGCCACACGATGGAACCATTGACGCCTTGTGTTTTTACTGCTTCTGTAATCGAGCTAACGATCTTAGGTTCGATGTGAATAAGCTCGCTTCCACCTGATTGTGCTGCAAGTTGGATCTGGCAGGTGGTCTCTAAGGCATACATAGACAAAAAGGCATCCGCTACGGTTTCGCCAACGGTTAACAACCCGTGATTGCGTAATACGAGGAAGTTGGCGTCTCCCAAATCTTGCTGCAAACGCGGTTGTTCATCTTCACGTACGGCAACACCTTCGTAATCATGATACGCCAGAGAGGCGAGAACATAAGTCGATTGCTGGCTGATTGGCAAGATGCCCTTTTTTTTGCGCACTGACCGCAACGCCCGCTCGGGTGTGCGTATGGATGACACATCCGACATCGTGGCGTGCTTCGTGGATACAGCTGTGGATGATAAATCCAGCGTGATTCACCGAATGAGGCGTCTCTTGTAATTTATTGCCATTCTGGTCGATTTTGATGAGATCAGAAGCGGTGATTTCATCAAACATCATGCCATAAGGGTTGATAAGAAAGTGGTTGTCTGGGCCGGGAACTCTGACACTGATGTGCGTGAAGATTAAATCATCCCAACCAAACTCAGCCACTAACCTGTAGCATGCCGCCAACTCAACACGTAACTGCCACTCTTGTTCTGAAACCTGATTTCTAATTGATGAGTTCATAATACTTCTCTGTTATTCGGTGGTTAGGCTGTCTTGCGCTTGTTTGTAGATAGAGCGCACTGGTTGTTTGAATACCTTGCGGATCATCGGTTCAAAGAACTCTAACGGTAGGGTATCTAGTTGGGGATCGAACGCTGGGGCATCGTATTTGCTGACAAACTCGACAGTGCGCTCGTAACAAGGATGATCAATGTATGCTTTGTGCATATCTCGATCCATGTTCAGATGATGAAAGAAATAGTAACCCTGGAATATACCGTGATGTTTGATCATCCAGTGGTTTTCTTCGCTTACAAATGGTTCAAGAATCGTCGCCGCAATGTCTGGGTGATTGTATGATCCCAGCGTGTCACCAATGTCATGCAACAGAGCACAAACAACGTATTCGTTATCTTTGCCATCTCGAAACGCTAGCGTCGCACACTGTAAGCTGTGTGTGAGTCGATCGACAGGGAAGCCACCAAAATCGCCATCAAGTAATTGTAGGTGCTTGATAATTCGATCCGGTAACTCAGCGGCATAACCTATGAAGTTCTCAGCAATGATTTGCCAGTCTTGTGCGGTTCCATCTTCCATATGAGTGAAACTCGCTAACGATGCATCATGTTTCTTCATTCTTTCGTCCTACTTGTGGATTCAGGAATAATAAAAACACACCAGTTGTTATTTGAATGTTAATAAGATTACATTTGGTTAACTATAGGTTTGTAGGCTAGATTGGAAGGTATGAAAAAGTGACCCTGAGTTCCCAAACCTATAACTCGCGGAAAGTGTATTTGGGAAATCTCAGGATCAGAGGGATCACTGATTTATTCGGCTCAGTTACTCATGCATATGGCGTGAACAGAAAGTGAGCCGCCTTTCCAGTTACCATCGGTTTTTATCATTACTCGCCAACCGTTATTCCAAGGTAGAGACTGAACGACGTTAAATCCTTCTTGTGAATCTTTTATACTAAATCCACCACTAATTACTTGCTGGTTGGTGCCGCAAGCTAAATCAACCGGCACGACAGTGTTTTTACTTACCTCTACCGGGGAGCTGATTAATGTTGTAATTGTTGAATTCGCACCAGAGTTATCACTGCCTGAACAAACAATACTGCCATCTTCATTGATAGCATTGAGGAACTGCCCTTGAGGGCATTCACCTTGCGGGATAGCGTTTTCCATAGCCACTGTTAGGTTTTTCATGTCTCGTTTCAGCAGTGCAATCAATGCAGCGTTGTCTTCGATATCTAAAAGTAAACCAGCGACTTCAGTGCTTACGGCCGTGATACTACCTTTAACGGTTTCAATTTCGGCCTCAAGCGCCACTAACTCTGAGCTTGTTACAGCCGATGCTTCGAGAGCTTCAAGCTGAGCTTTCAGTGCTTTGTACTCTTCAACAAGAGTTGCTATATCAGTGCCTTGGCTTTCTAAATCAGAAATGGTTTGCGCGATTTCTTCTTCTAACTGAGCATCTTTTTCTTCCAAATCTGTGATTTTCAGGTTGATTACAGAAATCTTACCTTCTAAACCTTCGATTGAAGTGTTTATCTCTGCAATAATCGCATCATATTTGTCTTCTAACGCTTGAAGTGTATTTTCCACTTCTGAGACTTGTTCACTTAAAAGAACGAACGGTTTTCCGTTGGGTAGTTTGTCGTTTGCTGCATGCGCTACCGACGTTGCTCCGAGTAACATATTAATTAGTATGATATTTTTAATTTTGGTCATACGTTCAAATCCATTCTAAATAGCAACCTAAGCTGAAAGACAGTGTTCACTGCTTCTTTCTTCCCTGGGATGGTTATGTAAACCACGGTCCCACTAAACTTGTCGACCGAGACTTATTTTCGCCAAAATTTAGAATAAAGATCATATTTTATAATCACAAATATGCATATTGGATGTTCTTGTCAGCCAATAGCACTTTTCTGGCCAATACATGATTGAATCATATTAAAAACCTTAAATACCAATTGCTTAAGTAGTACGAGGTAATGCTGATAACTGTGATTCCCATCACCTATTTTGAAACCGTTAATCTATCAAAAAGTTTCATAAACTCAGCAGGTTAACTCCGCAATTGTGAGTCATTAAACGGATACGGAAGGCAGCTCTTGAATAGGCTTGAGCTTTTTCCGGCGTACTTTGATTTGGGAGAGAAGAACGCCTGAGACGACAAACATGCCACCGATGATGTGGTAGAGGTGGATCTCTTCGCCTAGCAGGGTTGATGCTAATACGACAGAAACAACGGGCATCAGGTTCATAAACATGGCGCTGGAATCGGCACCGATGGCGTCAATCGCCTTAACCCACATAAGCGGAGCAAAGACAGACGCTGCAATACCAGCGTAAGCGATCAATGGTAGCGCTTCTTTGCTAGGCAGAAGGTGCTCGCTCGTCAGCCATAATGGTGCCAGCATAGTCACAGAAAAGAAGCTTTGCATGTAAACCAGAATTAGGTTGTTAAACGGCATCTTCCAACGTTTTAACAGCACGCAGTAAGCGGCGTACACTAACGCTGCGAGCAGCATTAAGCTGTCACCTTGGGTCATGTCTTGGTGCAAGAAATAGGTGATATTTCCTTGCCCCAGCATAAAGGCTAGCCCGAACAATGAAATCAAACCGCCTACGATACTCAGTTTGGAAATGGATTTACCCAGCAACGGAACACTCAGGAACACGCTAATCAGAGGGACTAAAGAAGTAATCAGTGCCATGTTAGAAGCGGTAGTGGTTAAACCTGCGTAGTAACCGAGAGACTGGTTTAACACCATGCCAAGCAGAGCAAGACAAGCCAGTTTTGGCAGAAAAGGACGAATCACATGGCGTTGCTTAATAACAGCAGGCAGACAAAATGGTGTCAGGATCAGCATCGCGACAAACCAGCGATAGAAACTCATCGCACTTGGTTCTATGGCACTAGAAGCCATTTTGTTGACGATAGCATTTCCGCCCCAAATCAGGACGGTGAAGAACGGAAGTAAGTAAATCATGAGAACCCTATCGCACAATAATGGATGACGATAGTCTGGCAGGTCTTTATAAAGGAAAGTATCTCCCAAGCGACATGATGAGCGATAGGAAGACAATTTTGAAAAAGAGTTTGCGAAATCTATTGCCACATAACTAAGGCACTTGCGATTGAGATCAGGATCAGCGCGGTAATGTCTTTGAGAGCAATTCTCTGCCCAAACCAAAAATAAGATATTAAAACCATGAATACGATCTCAATCTGCCCTAGTGTCTTTACGTATGGCACAGCTTGGAGTGACATTGCGCTAAACCAACCAATTGAGCCGATCACACTTGATAGGCTCGTCATCGCAACGAGTTTGGCGTTTTTTACCATCTTAAGAAAAGTTTGAGGCTCGCGCAATAGAAGATAAGTACCAATAACCAAAGTTTGAAGTGTAATGATTAGAAATAACACCCAAGCAGCACTATGAGGGAAAGGGAGTCCGATACTCAGACTTGCTTCGCGTACCCAAAGAGAGGCCAAAGCGAAAGCGATACTGCAAGCAATACCTAAGAATAATGTCTCAAATGAGAAGTTTCGCCAACTCGAAGAACTGCTCATTAAGAGTATACCCAAAGTACCAATCACTACACCAAGCCAACCGGTAGTAGACAATATAGTACCAAAAAATAGCACGCCAATAATTGCAGAAACAGGCGCCTCACACTTTGCAAGTCCAGCACCAATGGCATAGTTTTTTAGCCTAAATAAAAGAACCAATAGACCTGTTGCAAGTATTTGCGCTATTGCAGCCGCTATCGTGTAAAAAATAAAGTGAGTAGAGAAGTTTGGTATAGGCTGCGGTTGCCATTGATAAAGGGCGAAGAGGTAAAGTAATGCGATAGGTCCAGCCAGAATAAAACGAGAAAGGGTGACACCTGCCACACTCATTGTATTACTTAGCTTACTGGTAAATGCGTTTCGCCAAGACTGACTAAATGCAGCGAGAAGAGTAAACGCTATCCAACTAATAGACATATTTAATTAATCATTTGAGTTTTCATTACTTTAACAAAACTCATCGCTATCCCCAAATGACTTCAAGGCCAAACAGTGTATAACGTAATAATGGATGACGGAAGTCTGGCTGGTCTTTATAATGAAAAATATCTCTGAAAAGACGTATTGAGCGATAGGAAGACCAGTTTGAAAAAGAGTTCGCGCAACCTGCATCCGTCATTATCTATTGACCGCGCACCATCCGATGTATTTATGAATTTCGAAGCTTTCCTTTCAAACACGGAGACCCGAATTCACAGTCATCCTTGGGGGCAGGTGCAGCTGATTAGCGGCGGTATTTTGGAAATGGATGCAGAAGATACTCGCTTCCTGGCGCCGCCACATTTGGCAATCTGGGTGCCAGCCGGTATTCGACATACCAGCTATAACCGCAAGCCTATTGAATACTGTTCTTTGAATATCTCTCCAGAGTTAACGGCGCATTTCCCGACCAAAACCAGCTTAATTAAGGTCACCCCGATTATTGCTGCGATTATTGAAGACTTTCGTCAGCGTGATATTAATGTCGCACAAAGTGACGAGGACAAGCGTTTAGTTCAGGTGCTTCTTGACCAGCTGGCAAAACAAGAAGTGGAACATCATTTCCTGCCGACGACAGACAATAAATATCTGGAACCGATTCTTAAGGCGGTGGAAAATCGCCGACTGATGAAATCAGTCTGGCAGAGTGGGCGACAAAGGTGCATACCACGGAGCGAACATTAGCGCGTCACTGTCAGAGTGAGTTAGGGATGAGTTTTACCGAATGGAGATTACGGGTGAGGTATCTTTATTCTATGGAGCTGCTTCGTAAGGGACAAACGGTAAAAGAAGTCGCACTGACGTTAGGTTACAATCAGGCAAGTCCTTTTATTTCAATGTTTAAGAAATATTCCGGTATGACACCGGAGCAGTACAAGAATCGCTTGTCATAGTTTTACTATTAACAGATAAGACCCTACCGAATAGGTAGTGCGAAGTTTATGAATAAGCAGGCGGATAGGGTTGTTCTCCTGCTATGTTTTAGCGACACTAAATAACAGAATTAAGGTTAGCTTTAGGTGCTGTAAAATGTCCAGTGTCCATGGTTCAGTCAGCTAGCAAATCGCTTGGTGACCACATAGCCGGTGTGAGCACTTTAAAATTTTGTGCCCCATTTGCTAGTGATGCACCTCGCATGTTAATCGCAACATTGCCTTTCTTATTGAAGGTAGGAGCAGACTTCATTCAATTCGCATCCTGTTAATAAATGAAACGCTGCGGATAAACGGCTAGGTATTCCAATTCGTCGATTTCAACGTATTGAATAAGTTTCAGTCCATTCGGGTAATAAAGGTTTGATCATCATCCACAAAAGCTACAAAACCGCCGTGATAGATAAACACGCGACCACGCCCCTCGACTAGGCATGCTAGCTGTGGATTCAAATCTTCCTCGTTATCTTGGCTTTGAAACGTGCCGGTATCTGTGATCACGCCGCTGAGTGTAGGTAAATATCCATAAACACGCTTGGCTTGAACAATCAGGTTCAATTCGCTGGCGATAGAGAAGCAAGAGGGGATCGCACCAGCGTCTTCGATGAATATAGGTTTCAGTTCTTCAAAAGCTGTAATCACCAGCCAGTCGATGCCGTTAACATGATGGATAAACATAGAGTTGCTCGATAATTTTGATGCGGAGATTCTATCACTATCAGGTGCAGAGCGTAGTAGAAATTTAGTTGCTAAAGTGGCGTTGTTGCCTAAATCGAATTGAACCTTTTGAGCTCGTCGCGATCTGATCTCATATCTATGATTGAACGAGCAAAGAAATGGGTAAGTCAAAAGCTAAAATCACAAACTGGAGCGAGTACAACCGTGCATTATGTCAACGTGGCAGCGTGACTTTTTGGATTGATGACTCAGCCGTTAAAGCGTGGAAATGTACGAAGCATCACGGGAAGCGAGGCAGAGGTTTTCAATACTCAGATACGGCAATCGAGACTGCCCTTATGATAAAGGTATTTTCTCTCTTCCGCTTCGTGCGCTTCAAGGCTTCATCGACTCCATTTTTAAGCTGATGAACGTGCCGTTAATTTCACCTGATTACACTTGTATTAGTAAACGGGCAAAGACGGTGCAAGTACGGTATCGTAATAAATCTAAAGGCAGCATCCGTCATATCGCCATTGACTCTAAAGGTCTTAAAGTATTTGGAGAGGGAGAATGGAAAGTTAAAAAGCATGGCAATGAAAAGCGCAGAACATGGCGCAAACTACATCTTGCTGTCGATGTTGATACACATGAAGTCATCAGTGCTGAAGTGAGCTTGGTTAATGTCGGTGATAGTGAAGTGCTTCCGACGCTGCTTAATCCATTACGAAGAAAAATTGGTTCAGTCTCTGGCGATGGTGCATACGATACGAAGGAATGTCATAAAGTGTTGCAACGGAAAGGCATTATTCCGTTAATACCACCGCGTAAAAATGCTGGCTTCTGGGTTGATGGACACCCAAGAAACGAAGCAGTGAAAGCCTTAAAAAGTGATACGTTAGCTCAATGGAAAATTAACTCTGGTTATCACGATCGGTCTTTATCTGAAACGGCAATGTCACGATACAAAGGGCTAACCAGTGGTCAGTTGAGCTTAAGAAACTACAATGCTCAAGTAGGTGAAGCGCTTGCTAATGTCAAAGCCATGAACAAAGTCATAGGGCTAGGTATGCCCGTTCGAAACTAATGGTGATAGAGCGTAGGCAAGATCTATCCTTCACCTGATTTGATCAACACCGCCTGCTAAAGTCGGTAATTCTATGCCATTTTCTGACATTCACTAGGCCATCTTCAAACAGGTTTCCGTACAGAATCTTCACAGTTGGCACTTGGTAACTCAAAAGTGCCCCAAGGTTAGTTAAACCCACTAAATAGTTGTCTCTCAGCTCAATCTCTTGACTTACATTTTCTAATATCATATTGATCTCTCAATCACTATCAGAGCAAATGCCTTCAGCATCATCAGGAAGCACTAAAATCAGCTCAGAGAACGGGGGACGCCCAGACGGGAAAGCTATGTTGGGGACGTCAGGTCTGATAGGTGATAGCTAGAGCAGTCTAATATGACCTCCTAGGGTTTAGGATTTGGACATGGGGGATCTAGTTGAAATGCCGCCGATTTATGTGTATCTTATAGACATACCTAGTGACTAGGAGTATCTCCAGTCATTATGCTAGGTCCCTACAGGCTATAATTAATGTTGCCCTTACGTCATTTACTGTCATTGTTTAGCTAGTGAATGACGTAAGAATGTAACCTCTAACCTCTATCTAACCTGCGTACCTACGATCAACGTACGCTCCACTACTTCTGTTTTGGGAAAGTCTTTTCACAACCATAGTGTGTTATACATTACCTCCCTATAATTACTAATCGCTAGCGAAATCGGATTTATCTCGGTAAACTATTGAAATAATTTTCATTACGTGAGCGCAAATCAATTGGAAGCTAATCAAAAACGACCATTGAATGACATTTTTATATCGACGTTTCACGATAAAATGTCGTTTAATGAGTTTCTGACACTTAATGTTAGCGATGAATTCAAGCGTATCCAACTGAATAAGCGGGAAGTGTATGCACCTTCATCAAAACTGAAAGCAATCCACCGTTTTATCAATAAAACTATTTTTGAGTATGCAGATTATAACCGTGACGTTGTTTATTCATACCGAAAAGGTGTTAGCACACGAGATGCTATTGAGAAGCACTCTGCTAGCAACTACTTCTTTCAAACTGATATTTCAAATTTCTACAATAATGTCAGATTGGAAAATATCTATAAATCTCTAAGATGTCAGCTAAATAATACCCCTGTTTTAGATATTGAAAATTATATCGATAATATCGTTAATCTTGTTGTTGTTGATGATCAATTACCGACAGGTTTTGGGACATCTCCTTTGCTCAGTAATATTTGCTTGTTTGATTTTGATAACGCTCTTTTGAAATACTGTAAAGATAACTTCTTGATTTATACGAGATACTCAGATGATATAATAATATCTGGTTCTGATGATGGATTTGAAGTCGAAATCGAAAATGTAGTATCTAATTACCTAAATCATTTTGTTAATGAAAAAATAAAAATAAATCGTGCAAAAACAAAGTTTCATAAGAAAGGACATAGCTTTAAACTACTTGGTTTTTCAATTCTGCCAAATGGGATTGTTACGATACCAAGTTCGGATAAAAAGGAAGTTGAATCTCTAATTTATTTCTATTTAACCGATAATGAAAAGTTTGAAGACCTATTCAAGAATATATCATCAAATAATAAGATAGAGAATTCTGAAGGAAAGCCTATACGAGAATTAGCTATATCATCATTATCTGGGAAGTTGATTTCTTTTAATGCTATGGATAAAGATTATATTTCGAAGCTAAGAAAAAAATATGGTAACACCATAATTGATATGTTTATTAGAAAAGCGGTTAAGTAAAATTGAAAATCAAAATCACAGTTAAAAATGTTCAACATATAAAAAAGCAAGAAGTGACGTTTGATTTATCTAAGAATGGAATTACTTGTATTGCTGGTAAAAACGGGGTGGGAAAAACAACCTTAATCCGAGCAATCAGAAATTTACCTATAAATAGTACATTTCAAGAGACTGCTGCTCCTTATATTTTTAGTCAAAGTAGCTCAATATCTTATGTTATAGAGGGTATGGAAGAGATAGTTTTTAATTACAATCGCTTTATAAAAGCAATTGATACTAGGCAATCTATACCAGAGGATATAAAAGGAATAATCAATGTTGAGTTGCCTATACCTCATGGAGAGAGATTTAAGCATTTTAAAAGTTTATCTGATAAGGATGAAGAGATTAGGGCTCATATTGCAAATACTAACTACAGCACTCCCTATGAACTCATTAGGTTGCTTAATGATATTTATGGAGAAGATCGGTTTCGATCTTTAAAAGAAATAAACCTAAATAAGTCTACATACTATGTCATACTAAGAGATGACGACGAGCGGTTTTACATTAGAGAAGACTATTTTAGTTCTGGTGAATACTTTGTTGTCAATCTCTATAAACAGATCAAGCAAGGGAAAAAGCTCATTGTTATCGATGAAATAGATATTTCATTAGATGCAATGGCACAAGTTAATCTCGTTAATTCCTTGAGAAAACTATGTAGAGAACACAATACAAATATCATTTTTACTACGCATTCATTGGCATTAATGAAAACGTTAAAAAAAGATGAAATATTCTATATGGAGATTTCAACAGATGGTCATGAAATAATCATTCACCCCAAATCATATAATTACATAAAAAGTGTAATGTATGGATTTGCTGGATTCGATAAATACATATTAACCGAAGATGAGTGCCTCAAGAATTATATGCAATATTTGATAAGGAATTCAGGGATTAACACTTATTTTAAGTATGAGATTATATACATAGGCGGAGCCACTCAAGTAGTAGACTTAATAAAAAGAAATTCTGAATCTAAATTTTTCTCAACTGAAGAAAACATAATAGCAGTATTAGATGGTGATCAAAAGGGTAAAGGCTATCTAAAAGAGATGGAAAATATAGTTTTTTTGCCCTTTACCAATATTGAAATGGAAGTTTATAATCAATATATGGAAGGAAAAATTGTCATTGATGGCTTAAGGGAGATAAAAAATAAAAAAGAAACCGACAGAGCAAAAAATTTATATAGTCAGCTAACTAAATTTAAGCATAGTTCATCCCCTTTGATGTCAGAGCCAGATATTTACGCTCTCCTTCAAAAAACAAATCCAGAAGGGGTTTCTAAATTCCAAGAACAACTTATTAATTTTCTGACCTGATAGAATCCAACTTTAGATTTACGAATTGAACCAGTCAGACATTTACTAACTGGTTCTAATACATCTACTATCTCATCTCAAGTGATAACTCAGCTATATTCGCACTAACTTCTTTCAATCGACTCGAAGTCAGATGAATTTCTGGTACTTGTCTACGGTGACTCGTACCTTCAAGGTTTGAATTGGGGATCAATCGATTATGAGTGGAAAACTTCATTCAACTTTTTAACACCAACTTCTAAATCACTTTCCAGTGCTTATTGAGCTCTTTTTGCCATACCTGAGATAATTCATAATTTTCTAAATTAGAAAAATCACTGACACATTTTTGTCCAGAAACGAGTTCCATCAGTAAAGACATCAGTAAAGACATCAGTAATGACAAACATCGCTTTTCTTGTATGATCATTCTGTTTGAGGGGCGCTTCTAACTGGGAACGAGTGCGTTAGGTTGAGAAGCGTGACACCATATTCGGGTAAACACCGGAACCGTCCATCAACAGAAAACCCAAGATGCACGTTTGGGGTGTCTGGATAAAGTGTCTATGAGTTGGTGCTCGAACTAAAAAGTTTCTTACCGTCAGTTTAGGTGAACCACGTTAGTCATCGAGTGTGTGAATTACCTTTTCACATAACTGTTTTAATAGGATCAGTTCATTGAGCTCAAGGGGAATCTTGCATTTCATTTGAGTAGGTACTGAGAGCGCTTTTTGTTTCAAGAGCACGCCTTCGTTGCTCAGCTTTAATACTCTTACTCGCTCATCGCTTTCACTTCGGGCACGAACGATATAGCCTTTCAATTCCAACCTTTTTAATAAAGGGGTCAGCGTACCAGAGTCGAGGTGCAGCCTCGCGCCGATGTCTTTCACGCTGATACCATCACTTTCCCAAAGCACCATCATGACTAAGTACTGTGAGTAAGTAAGATCGAGCTTATCAAGCAAGGGACGATAAGTACGGATGATCGCGTTTGAAGCGCTGTAAAGTGGAAAACAGACCTGATTATCGAGCAATAGACTCTCATCAGCCGATAGTGGTGTGTCCTCTTTACAATTACTCATCGTATTACCCTCAAAAAATAAATTGTGCACAATATACTTGTATTCTACCTTTATTTCGATTTAACATTGTAAACAATTAAATTGCACACAACTTAAAATGGTGGAGTAACCAATGACTACGTTATACAAAACTCAAGCTACCGCATCAGCTGGCCGCAATGGTCAAGTAAAAACCAATGACGGCCTGTTAGATCTTGATCTTTCTTACCCGAAAGAGATGGGAGGCTCAGGTACTGCAACAAACCCTGAGCAACTGTTTGCTGCTGGATACTCTGCTTGTTTTTCAAATGCAATATTCCATGTCGCGCGCGAAGCTAAGGTCGCCATTAAACAAGCGCCTGTTACGGCGGAAGTGGGTATTGTTCCAAATGAACAAGGTGGTTTTGCTTTAACGGTAAGTATTTCTGTTTCACTAGAGTTGCCACAAGAGCAAGCGCTTGAGTTAGTTCGGGTGGCACATCAGGTATGCCCTTACTCAAACGCAGTTCGTGGCAACATCGACGTACAACTGGCTGTCAATGGTGAAGCAATCTAATACAACTCGGAATACGTATTTCTTGCACTTAAAAAAATACCGACTTCTTACAAGGTCGGTATTTTTGTTTTCCCAGCGAAGCTGGCAAACTTGTCAGGTTGGAACGATGAACCAGGATTGGTTAACCTAGAAGAAGTAAAGCAGGGTATCTGTTCAGCAATTATGGTAACTTCTCAGGATTAACTAAACCTTAAACAACCCAACAACACCTTTCAGCTCATCAGACCTACCGCTTAAGTCTTTCGTTTTAGCGTACACATCATTAACCACTGATTCAGCTTCTGCGGTTGAGTTTGATACCGACAATATTTGCTCAGAAATATCTTGCCCTACGATACTTTGCTCTTCAGTTGCTGCTGCAATTAACGTACTTGCATCTAGAATTTGTGCAACATTAGTTTGTATTTCGGAAAGGGCATGAATTATCGCCTGCGTTTCATCAACAGCACTAGAACTTAACTGTTGGCTAGAACTCATAGCAGCAAGTGCGTCACTAGACGATGACTTTAATTCTTCAATCATCGTGTTAATCTCGGCAGTGCTGCTTTGGGTGCGACTTGCTAGCTTACGGACTTCATCTGCAACAACCGCAAAACCACGGCCTTGCTCTCCAGCCCTTGCCGCTTCGATGGCTGCATTCAACGCTAATAGATTCGTTTGTTCTGCTATTTCCTGAATCACATTTAGAGCAGAAGAGATACGCTCTACATTACCTCCTAGCTTCTGAATGACGTCATTGGCATATAAAACTTCACCCACTAATGACTCCACTGACTTTACAGCTGAATTCACTGTGTCTGTAGCACCTACAGCACTGTTATTTGCCAACTGAGCTGCCTCTGAAGCTTGAGAAGCATTCTTTGATATTTCCGTAGCAGTTGTGGTCATCTCAACGATAGCCGTTGCGACTTGCTCTGCTCCAGAACGTTGTTCAGAAGCAATGGAGGTTAATTGATGGGATAGGGTTGCAATGTCGTTAGACACTTTATCTACACTGTCACTTGAATTCTTAACTCGTCCAACAATATCTTGCAGGAAAACAATAAACGCATTAAAGCTCTTACTGACAGCCGTTAATTCAGGTGCGTTAAAACTTTGCATTCGCTGCGATAAATCCCCCTCACCATCAGCAAAGGTTTTCATTGAACCATTCAACATACCCAAAGGATTTAAAACCGTTCGGGCTGACAACGTAACTAGAATTAAAGAGAAAACAATCAAGGCTAAGGAAACTATGGAAGAATCCATCAACGCTTCTTGGGATAGTTGATGTCCCGCTTCTTCCATATTACTGATGATTAGGTCTATATCATCGATATAAAAACCCGTACCCAACATCAAATTTGCTTCAGGAATAAACGTAGAATAACTGAGCTTAGGTAAAGCTTCCGTTTCTCCGGGTTTTGGAAAGTAATAAGTCGTGTATTCGCCTTTTTTACCATTACGAATAAGGTCTTGGATAAGGAAATTCCCTTTCTTGTCTTGAAGGTTCCAAAAGTTTTCCCCGACACCATCAGTACGCTGACCGTTAGCAATCCTTACACCTTGCCCGTCATAAATAAAAATGTAACCAGATTGCCCAAACTCAAGGCTTTTTAATATTGGTAGAGCTTCCTTAATAGAGCCGCTTTGCCTTATTGCTGCATCAACAATAGAGCGAGCAAGATCAACATTATTCTTAAGCTCTGCCTTTTTTTGCTCGATAAGCGCTTCTTTCGCAATTTCACCTTCACTTTGGGTGATTTTATTGCCCCCCCAATATCCCATACTGAGCATGCCACTCGCCATCAGAAGCAGAGGGATAACTGATAAACAGTACAATCTCATTTTTATCGACATAACATCGTTCCCTGACCAATATTTACGCAGATTAAAATAACAGAATGTAAGAATATAAAAACAAACTAAGTAATGGGACTGTGATAATTGTTACATTATTGTAAGTATGCTAATGATAATTAACATTATTTTTATGATGTAAAAGTAATAGAAGTGAGAAGTGGTGGGTTCTGGTAAATAGCTATATCGGTTATGAACGGGGAGAGCCGATATGAAAATAGGCCGGTTTATCCGGCCTATTTTCATCGCGATGTGAGTGGCTAGAGGTTATTTGGTTATAACTGTGATAGCACGTAATCGAGGCCGCCGACAATTGCTGCTACCTGAGCGTCATTACACTCTTCATCAGTCACTTTCGGGCTGTCTGGGTAGACTTCTGTTGTCGTGCCGTACGTGCAGTTAGTTACCCCGCCACATAGGCCCAGTTTTACCATCGGATAATTGATAACGCCAAATTGCACAACGGGTGAACCAATGATTTCGCCGTTATCATCCGCAGGAGCGATATGCGTCACTTTCGCTACAGACTCAATTACTGCTTTTTGAAACTCAGGTTGGGGATTCTCAGAATCACCTACTGTGTAGAAACCATCTGGGATCAGGCCTTCGCTGTATTCAATACCATCGCGGGCAGCCAGAGCAGGGCGGAACTCTGTTTCGTCTGAATCTGTCGTTTCATGAAGGTCAATGTGCATTAACACATCACCGAGTGTCGCAACTAGGCTAATGAGGTTTGCTGACTCTTCAGCAGGGCTGTCTGCATAGAAAGAGCGGTTTGGGTCAATCGCGTTTGGATTCCAGCGGTTAATGACTTCATAACCCCATGGGCTGACACAAGGAGCAACGACGATATTAAAGTGCTCAGCGTAGCGCTCTGCCTCGGTATCAACGAATTTTAATGCACCATGTACACCACTGGTTTCGTAGCCATGCACACCGCCGGTGATAAGAACAACAGGTTTTGCTGAATCCCATTTGCGTGTTTTAATGCAAAACAGTGGAAAACGATTTTCGTCGTAGGAGAGAGCGCCGTGTTGCTCAACATCAAAACGGTTACGCAGTGCGTCTATTTTACTGACAACCTCTTCTTGATAGCTGCGCTTTATTTCTTGCTTCGCTAACCAGGCTTTGCGTTCTGCTTCGCCCCAAGGCTGGCCTGGGGTTCCGATTGGGTAAGTGTATCCGCTTTTCATCTATACTTTTTCTATTACTTCCTTAAATGTAAGACAAGACTAGCTTTGTCTTGTACCAACAGCAATACTAAATCCCGTCCGACACCATAATCTATGCCAGATCATGACGTTGCGGTGTGGTTTTATGGTCTACAGTTTAATTTTAATAAGAGTTAAGCAACTCGTTTGCATGAAGAGATAAATAATGGCTGGAGCAAGTTTACTCACATTGCTGGATGACATCGCTACGGTATTAGATGACATCGCTGTAATGTCCAAAGTGGCGGCGAAAAAGACCGCAGGTGTGTTGGGCGATGATTTGGCGCTGAATGCACAGCAAGTGCAAGGCATTGCCTCGGAACGTGAGATACCTGTTGTGTGGGCCGTCACTAAGGGGTCGTTTAAGAATAAACTGATTTTGGTGCCTGCTGCACTTCTGATCAGTGCTTTTGCTCCCTGGTTGATCATGCCGATGCTTCTTATTGGTGGACTTTTCCTCTGCTTTGAAGGTGCAGAGAAAGTGTTAGAAAAGCTCTTTCCACACGCTCACGCACACGAAGATAAAGAAGAGGTGCTGAATGCCGGAGAGTCAGTTGAAGAGTTCGAAAAGCGGAAAATTAACGGCGCAATTCGCACTGATTTTATTCTCTCTGCCGAAATTATTGTGATTGCTTTAGGCACGGTATCCGGCGCTAATATTGTCACTCAAATTGCTGTTGTCAGCCTGATTGCGTTTGTAATTACTCTTGGTGTTTATGGCCTAGTGGCGGGCATCGTTAAATTGGATGATTTGGGGCTGTATCTTGAGGCTCGTTCTCAAGGTAAAGGTTTCATGGCGAAAGTAGGGAGTGCGCTGGTTACCTTTGCGCCAAAACTAATGAGGCTATTAACGATTGTGGGCACCTTGGCGATGTTTTTGGTTGGGGGTGGGATCATTGTTCACAATATTCCGGCCATACACCATATCGTAGAGCCTATTATCATGGACTTTAGTGGTTACTCTATCGTATCGGCGGTGTTGCCAGTGGTTCTTAACGGTCTTATTGGTTTTGTTGCGGGTTTAATCGTAGTCGGCGTGTGGACTGTGATTGAAAAAATTCGCGGAAAGTAATTTCATCATAGTAAAAACAAAAGGGTCATAGCTCGGTGAGCATGACCCTTTTCTATCGGTACTGTTTAAGTGAGAAGGTTACTTTACTTTCCACTCTATTTGTTCGTTTGCACGGATTGGCACAACGATGTCGTTACCAAACGGCATTGTTTCAGGCACATCCCAAGATGCCTTTTCCAGTGTTACCGTGTCGGTATTGCGTGCAATACCGTAGAAGTCCGGGCCATTAAAACTTGCAAAGGCTTCAAGATTTTCCAGTTTACCTTCTTTATCGAATACTTCTGCATACAGCTCAAGTGCTGCGTGGGCAGTATATGAACCCGCACAACCGCAAGCAGATTCTTTTGCCCCTTTAGCGTGTGGCGCGGAGTCTGTACCCAGGAAGAACTTTTTACTACCGCTAGTTGCTGCTTCAATCAGCGCGAGCTGGTGGGTGTTGCGCTTAAGAATTGGCAAACAGTAGAAGTGTGGCTTAATGCCACCTACCAGCATGTGGTTACGGTTGAAAAGAAGGTGGTGAGCAGTAATGGTTGCTGCAACGTTATCAGAGGCGTTTTTAACAAAGTTGGCAGCGTCAGCAGTAGTGATGTGTTCCAGAACGATTTTCAGGTTCGGGAAATCATTAACAATTGGCGCAAGAACGGTATCCAGGAATTCTTTCTCACGGTCAAATATGTCGACATCGTGATGCGTTACTTCACCATGAACCAAAAGCAACATGCCGACTTCTTCCATTGCTTCTAACACGTGGTAGATGTTCTTAGCATTGGTCACGCCGGAGTCAGAGTTAGTTGTTGCACCTGCTGGGTAAAGCTTCGCAGCTACAATTTTACCTGTTGCTTTCGCGGCACGGATTTCATCTGGTGTGGTGTTGTCAGTAAGGTATAGCGCCATTAGTGGCTCAAATTGTTCGCCGTGTTGTTCTTTAAGGATTCTATCACGGTAGGCGAGAGCCATTTCAGTATTGGTAACAGGTGGGACGGTATTTGGCATGATCAGCGCTCGGCCATTGTAGCGGCTGATATCGCGGACGGTATCTTTTAGAACTTCGCCATCGCGTAAGTGAACGTGCCAGTCGTCAGGACGAGTGATTCTCAGTGTTGTCATTAATTGCTCCCACCATTAAAAAGTTGTCTGATTGGAGCCTAAATGCAGAATTTACAAAGTTCGCAAACGCTTGCGCTTAGGCGACAGGATGATAGAGGAATTGACTCCACATTTCATCCCATTTTTCATTTTTCTCTTCAGGAGCCGGAAAATAGGGTGACTTTATCGCTAGTAGAAGATTTAGCTAGAGGGCCCTTACATTAGTTAAGACTTCTCCTTACAATGATGTTATAAATAAAATGCTCCGTAGGAAGAAGGTCATGTCGCAACCCAACTTATCACAAATAAACGTGTTTCCGGTTAAATCTATTGGCGGAGTATCACTCTCGTCTGCCTGGGTAGAAAAACAGGGCCTGAGCTTTGACCGTCGTTTTATGATTGCTAAAGCGGATGGTTCTATGGTTACGGCGCGTAAATATCCGCAGATGGTCACTGTTAAATCAGCCTTGCTTTCGGATGGCGTCGTATTCAGCGCCTTAGGTATGGAACCGCTTAAGATTCGTTACCAAGATTTCAAAATGCAGGAAACACCTGCAACCGTATGGAATGACACATTTTCTGCCTATACTACGACCGATGAAGCCGATGACTGGTTTACCAGTGTATTAGGGCTACGAGTCGAACTGCTGTTTTGTGGTGAGCAGTCAAACCGCGTGCGAGATAAGTTCGGTCACAATGTCAGTTTTGCTGATGGTTATCCGGTGTTGGTGATTAGTCAGGCTTCGCTTGATGAACTGAACAAGAGAAGTTCTGAGCAGCACTCGATGGATCAGTTTCGTACCAACTTGGTAGTCGCGGGCACGAAACCATTTGAAGAAGACTCATGGAAACGTATTCGCATTGGTGAAGTGGAGTTTGAGTCGCTAAAGCCCTGTGAGCGTTGCATTCTTACCACGGTAAATACGCAAAGAGGTACCTTCCGTGAGAGTAAAGAACCGTTAAAAACACTGCAAAAGTTCCGATCCAATGAGCGAGGTGGCGTTTTCTTCGGACAAAATCTTGTTGCGCTTAATGAAGGGATTATTCGTCAAGGTGACAAAGTCGAAGTACTTGAATACAAAGAGCCAGAGTTCTACCCGGACAATTCTCCAGAGTGTTTAGCGCTAACTTGCGTCGAACGCGAAGAAATTGCGCAAGACTTTGTGACATTTTGGCTGGAGCCAAGTAAAGGTCAGCTACCTGAGTATTTACCGGGACAACACCTGCCGATTGATATTGAAGTGGATGGCAAAAAGATTGGCAGACGTTATACGCTCTCTTCAAGTCCTTCTAGACTTGGGCGTTACGCGATATCCGTAAAACGAATGTCTGGTGGTCGAGTGTCTAATACGCTGCTGGATAATCTTCAAGTCGGAGACGTATTAGAAGCGGAAAAACCAGACGGAGAGTTCCATCTTAAGCCTCATCAAACTCAGCGTCTTTTATTGTTATCCGCAGGTAGTGGTGTCACACCAATGCTATCGATGGTGCGTTACTTAGCCGATCACAATCAATTAGATGATGTTGTGTTTTACCATCAATGTCGCATCGAAAAAGACATTCCTTGCAGAGCAGAACTGGAGCAACTAAAGCGAGAGAATCCGGGACTGGAAGTTAAGTTCTGCCTGACTCAACCTGCGATAGACTGGTTTGGATTGAAAGGGCGTTTAAGTCTTTCACACATCAAGACCATTAAAGACGCTGAACATCGTCAGGTGTTTGTTTGTGGTCCGGATGGTTTTATGCAAAAAGCGAAGAACTTGTTGCTGAAGAAGGGGCTACCTGAAGAGAGCTACCACCAAGAAGCATTTGGTGTCTCTCCTGTAACTGAAAAACCAGAGAAAAGTGTCGAAATCGAGTTCAACGGTTCAAAAATTACGGGGAATAATCAGAAAACACTTCTGGAACAACTGGAAGATGCAGGGAAGCCAATCAGCAACAGCTGTCGTGCAGGATTATGTGGTGCCTGTAAGGTTCAATTAAAATCAGGGCAAGTTGATCATCCTGACGTACCGGCATTAAGTGCAGAGGAGCGTGCAATGGGGGCGGTTTTAGCGTGCTGTGCAGTCCCGGAAACCGACGTCGAAATTACAGACTAGCCAAATCGTAAACTTGTTTGTAAACCCCAGCCAACGGTGATGTTCATCAAGTTCCTAGGCCCTATAATCCTAGGGCCTAGGAACTTATTATTTAATCATAAATTGTCGGGATTGGCTGGCGTTTGTGCTGTGTTGCTTTATAAATCGCAACTAAGCGATCACTCGCTTGCTGTGAAACAGGTTTGCCTTCCAGGAAATCATCAATTTGATCGTAAGTCAGATTCAATGCATCTTCGTCTGCTTTCTGCGGCGCAAGTTCTTCCAAATCGGCAGTTGGTGTTTTCTTAACGAGTAGCTCCGGCGCTCCCAGAGTTGCTGCGACTTCACGTACCTGACGTTTGCTCAGACCGAACAACGGTGCCATGTCACATGCACCATCACCAAACTTAGTGTAGAAACCGGTAATGTTCTCAGCTGAGTGATCCGTTCCTAGTACTAAACCACCAACGTAACCTGCGATTTCGTATTGAGCGACCATGCGAGCACGTGCTTTTACGTTACCTTTGACGAAGTCTACTTTTGCAGCGTCACTCGGAAGAAGGCCAGTGCCCTCAAGTGCAAAGTTAGAAGCCGCATGCAATCCGTCTACACCTTGTTTGATGTTTACAGAAACAGAATGTGTTGGTTTGATAAAAGATAACGCAAGCTGTGCTTCATCTTCATCTTTTTGCTCACCGTACGGAAGACGTACTGCGATGAACTGGTAGTCATTTGTAGCGCTTTCTTCATTAAGCTGGTCGACCGCTAGTTGAGCAAGGCGGCCGCACGTAGTTGAGTCAACACCGCCACTGATGCCCAGCACAAGTGACTTACAACCTGCTTCTTTCAGTTTTTGCTTGATAAAAGCCACACGGCGTTCAATTTCGAAATGCGGATCGATAGAAGGGAGAACGCGCATTTCATCACGGATGGATTGTTCCATTTAGGGTTCCTTTTCCTACATATATATCAGACACCAAGAGCGTTAAATTGTTAAGCGCACCCCAGTCACCGTAGACAAAAGGTAGTAATCTACTCAACTGCGGCTCACAAGCAACGCTTTAGTGTCAAAAAGCTTTAAAGATTAGTAGTATCATACCGAAATCATCAGATTAGAAAACTCTCTTAGCCGAGGTAATCAGCGGATATGAAAAAAATCGCCATTTTTGGTAGTGCATTTAATCCACCGAGTTTAGGTCACAAAAGTGTTATTGAGTCTCTGAGCCACTTTGATCTTGTGCTTCTTGAACCCAGCATTGCACATGCATGGGGCAAGGAAATGTTGGATTACCCGACCCGGTGCAAGTTGGTGGATGCGTTCATCAAAGATATGGGGCTTTCTAATGTTCAGCGTTCGAATTTAGAGCAATCTTTATACCAACCTGGGCAGAGTGTGACGACTTATGCGTTACTAAAAAAAGCTCAAGAAGTTCATACGGCGGCCGATATAACTTTTGTCATTGGTCCTGATAATTTCTTCAAGTTTGCTAAGTTTTATAAAGCGCAGGAAATTACAGAACGTTGGACAGTTATGGCTTGTCCGGAAAAAATAAAAATTAGAAGTACAGATATTCGTAATGCGTTGATGGTTGGAAAAGACATCAGCTCTTTTACAACAACGACAGTTAGTGAGTTATTGCGTAACGAAGGCTTATATCGAGAAACTTTATCTGGTAATTAAGAGGTTAAATTCCATGGTCAGAGTAGCCGTATTTAGTGCATGCGCATTGCTTGTGGTATCGCAAGCTAGTACGGCGTGTAACTATGTTTCTGATCGATCTGTCGTTTTTGCTGACAATACTATGCCTGTATGTGAAGAGATTTTTGACAGTGTCGGAGTGCTTACTACCGGCACACTGAATTGGGCTACTTCTAAAACCAAACTGGATAGGTCTACAAATAAATATTGGGAAGAGTGGGCGTTTAAGCAGAATGAAATGCCGCTTCTCACCAGAAACCTGCAAAAAAATCATTTCGGGTTAGGCATTTGGATGCCAGAAGAACTCGAGGAAGAAGAAAGTAAGATGAACACTGAAGAGTGGCTTCTGAGTCATGGTTTGATGTTCAGCGTTGGATTCGGTAACAAAGGTGATGGCGAACCAAGAATGCGTCTGGACTACCGTTGGCATGAATACTACGACGCCGACTGGATGATGCAGATAGAATTGCCGTTTTAGAAACCAAAAAAGCGTACCTCTAGACCCTAGATATGTACGCTTTTTTGTTTTAGTAGACAGATAAGATACCTGTCAGCCACTGTTGATAGAGGATTGGTTACAAAGTCTCGCCAAAAACTAAGAAACAAAGTTGTTCGTACTCTTCATTATTACCTGCGAAGAGTTCGTCAACTATTACGGCTTCTTTTTTCCCGGACAGCTTCATCTTACGAGCTTCTCGTAGGGTTAATACTAAGCATAGCTCCCGAGAAATACGCGCTTCACATCCAGGCTTCCATTGGTTGATACTTTTGCTTAATGCTGAACTAGCAAGTGCGGGAGAAAGTGTCACTACTTCGTGCTTTACAACAACCAGCAGGTCTAGCTGAATATCCGAACGCGATTCGGCCGTCGGCAGCTTCTCTACCAAAGCTCTCAGAAGCATTGATGGTTTTATAAAACCAGCTTGCTGGGGAAAATTATCACTCAAACGCACTGAAAAATCACATCGATGTACACGCGAATTGGGTAAAAAGGTGAGGGAGCTCAAACATCCCTGAGGAATCCAGAAATATTGTCCAGGTTCAATGGCATACTCATGCTTACCCAATTTTATGATCACTAACCCTTCAACCACAGAAATTAGGCTGTGTTTTAGCGCTTTTTTTCGCGCAGTAACATCAAGAAAAGGGTAATTAGCGTCGTGAAATTCAATTGCGTAGTTCATTATGATTACCAAAGTTTTTAAGGCGCTAAGCGTAACGCTAAACCTATAGGATTCCAACCGGTTGAATGAATTTTTTAGCTTATTCAAGTGTAGCTTTGCTGGTATGACCATGTTAAAAATATGGGCTGAAATGCTGCGACACAGCAAAACTATGCGTAAAATATGCCAGCTTTTTTAGATGTGTAATTAACAATGACTGCCAATACCGACCCTTATATTGAAATTCGTCCATATAATGACGAAGAAATTCCAGCTGCGCTGGATCGTCTGATTAAAGATGACGAATTTATCACTGCGATTCTTGATCACCGTTTTGCTAACAAAGCCGGATGGTTTAAGACGCTGATGAGCCCAATCGTTCGAATGTACCTTAAAGCGAAGTGGAGCAAACTGACCTCAGTAGAAGCAATTCAGGTTGAAGTTAAAAAATACCTTGAAGATATGCTAAGCAAGACAACAGACGGTGTTACGTTTTCTGGTCTGGATAAGCTGGATAAAAATACCTCTTACTTATTTGTCTCTAACCACCGTGATATAGCGATGGACCCGGCATTGGTTAACTATGGTTTACACCAAAGTCACCATCGTACGGTGCGTATTGCCATTGGCGATAATCTTCTTAAGAAGCCGTGTACGACAGAACTAATGCGACTGAACAAGAGCTTTATCGTGAAGCGTTCAGCAAAAGCTCCGCGTGAGATGATGAAAACGCTGGGGCAGCTGTCTAGCTACATTAAACACTCTCTCGATACAGGCAACTCTATCTGGATCGCGCAAAAAGAGGGCCGGGCAAAAGATGGCAATGACTTTACGGATCCTGCGATTCTGAAGATGTTTCATGTTGAAGGGCGTAAGCAAAAGATCAGCTTTGGCGAGTACACTCACTCATTAAAAATCGTTCCTGTTTCAATATCTTATGAAAACGATCCTTGCGATATTGCGAAAGCGAAAGAGCTGTTTGCGAAAGCAGAAAGCGGCCGTTACGAGAAAGGCGAATTTGAAGATATTGAAAGTATCATTCAAGGTATCATCGGTTACAAAGGCCGAATCCATGTTGCTTTCGGTGATGTGATTGAGCAAGAATTCGAAACGCCAGAATCTTTGGCCGGAGAGATCGACCGCCAAATTCATAACAATTATCGCCTGTATCCTATGAACTTACTCGCAGCAGGTCGTGATGAAGCTGATATTGAGGAAAAGGTGAAACGCCAACTGGCTGAGAAGCTTGAGCAACTGCCTGAAGGTGCTCGCCCTTACCTTGTCGCGAGTTACGCGAACCCAGTAAATAATATAGAGTAATGTCTTTACTGGCTTAGTTGCTATTTTTAACAGGTATACCCAAGTAACTTCGAGATGCTCGGTTCAGCGAGAGTGACTTGGGTTGCAGACGAGGCAACGATTTGATGATCTAGTGGTTCTAAATCAAAAATCGGTAACAAAGTATGCAAGCCAAGACAACTCGCCCTTTGGGAGCATGTCACTGACACAATTTCCTCGTCAAACAACTTGGAAATAGCTCGCTATTCCGCCGCGTTGCTTTCCTTGAACTTGAATCAGTGACAATGCTCTGAATCCTGCATCTTGAAGTCACTTGGGTATATAGTGATTCAAAAACCTCGGGCTCTGTCCTGAGGTTTTTTTGTTTCTAAGGTGCGACAGCGCCACCCAAAGTTAGATTACCCGGCCATTTAGTTATCCGGTTCCCACCTAGAAAGATATTTCCTTTCACTGTCATGGTATCGGGAAATTCTGTAAGCGCAGAGCCACCTATATAAAGATTTCCATCCACTATTAATCCCTCAGGAAGCGCCGTCAATGGTGTTCGTATGACGCTTAAGTCACCACGGACACGCAACCTCGCTGGTAACGCTTTCAGCGGGTTATCAGTAAGGTTTAAATAACCACCCAGCGTAACTCCTCTCGGCCAGTTTTCGATCTGGCTGCCTAATAAATTCGCGTATCCTTTTATCTTGATTCCGGGCCTGATGGTTTTAAGTGCGCTGTTTGTGGCATCTAAGCTGCCGCCAACATCCAGCCCTTTGGGCAATGTGGTAATTGGTGTCTGGGAAATGTTCAGATTCCCTTTAACTGCTAAGCCCGATGGTAAACGGGTATAAGGCTTGTTACGAAGATCCAGGTTGCCGTAGTTGTCGATATGGCCAAGTTTAGAGTAGTAATTCAGCTCGTAAGCGAGCGAGGGAGTACTGAACGCTACTAGTGAAATAAGTAGTAAAATGAAACGCATAGCCGATTACTTTGTTAGAGATAGCGTTCCAAAGCATATCCTAAAGTTTGAGTATCGGCTATACCTTAGCAATTTCCTTATTAACTCACATGCTAAGGGGTCAGGTTGGGTCGCCATAATTTGAGATTCTGCCAAGATCTTACTCAGAGCTCTTGTTAATATCGTACTAAATTGAAGGAGATATATATGAAGACTAAACGCGTTGCGATGATTGCGTGCGCTGCTATGACTTTGCTGTCAGGCTCTCTTTTCGCAAAAACGTATGGTACTACGGACAGTAAAGCTTTGGTCGTGGCTGATGGAAAGTTAGGGCAAAGGATTTGTTACTACGATGACAAGGCTTATACCGTAGGGGCGGTGATCAAAGTCGATGACGTGGTCATAGTTTGTGCGAATGAAAACGACTTTGAGACGAACGGCTCACTTAAATGGGTAACGGTAAAGAAAAACAAAAAAGCGAGCTGATTGCTCGCTTTTAAATCTAATTCAAATTAACGCGCCAGAGTGCGCGTTTTTAATTCAAAAATCAGCTTTTCTGCACTCACTTCAAACTTAAAGCGAGCAGACGCTTCTTTAGACTCTTCAGAGATATCAGAGACATTATATTCAACATTAGCGCTGACTGATTTTGCCAACTCAACGTATGCCGCTATTTCAGACTCTAGAGCAGCTTTAGAATCTGCGAAAACCGTTACGTCCGCCACTTCATCGCCTTCTTTGATGATAAAGCCCATCTCACCTGCACAGCCACACGCTTCACAGACTTGGTTACCTTCTAAATCGATACTCATAACGAATCCTCTTAAAAAACTAAGGGTATTTTAGCAGGTATTTGATCTCTATCTAGCAAAATGAATGATTCTGCATAAAAACCTGAGGAATGTGGACGCTATCTTATTGATTAATCGAGACAGGCATGAGTGTTTAATGTGATATGTATCAATATTTAAGAGGAATATCCCTTATTAACAACGGGTTTCGTATTTGCTTAGTTGAACTGTCAAGAAATTTATAAGAGTATTAATTGAACTAATGTATTAATTTGATCATCGTTCCAAACTTTTTTTATCGCTTCGATTGATGGGTTATTACAACTTTCTGATGATAGTTAGTTTTTGTCTGGCTTAGCATGGAATGCTGCGGCAAAAAAAAATACCAAAAAATCGGTTATTACTAAATGCGATACTGCACTGACTGAAGCGCAGGGTTTGGGTTCGGAGAACAGAATATAACTAAGGATAACGTCTTTTCGGCCACGTTGGGTTGTGATTCAGACGGATTTAAAAGGGAAGAAATTAAAAAATGCCAAAGCGAAGTAAAGAAGATACTGAAATAACTATTCAGAAGATTATGGACGCAGTGGTCGATCAACTACTTCGACTTGGTTACGATAAAATGTCGTACACGACGTTGAGTCAGCAGACTGGTGTATCACGTACCGGTATTAGTCATCACTTCCCTAAAAAAACGGATTTTACTGCTGCACTTGATGCGCGTATGTTTAAACTCTTTGTCGAACACCTTGAATTTGACAAAGGTTTGGATGCGTTTTCCAGCAGCTGGATGAAGGCTTTAGAAGATACTGAATTCCAGGCTATTTTGAAGCTTTTGTTCCATCATATCGTCACTTCTGAAAATGCTCAGGAATTTGCTTCGAATGGTATTGAACGTCTTTATAAGATGGTCGACAGCCAGTTTGGCGAAGGTGGTGACAAAGAGCTCGAGTGGTTAATTGGTCGCTCGCTAATTCATATGAGTAAGTAACCGAAAGAATATACAGAAAGCCCCGCTAACAATAAGCGGGGCTTTCTTTCTTAGGGCTTTCTTTTATTGGGGGAGCGACAGGCAATCAGGTGAGATGTACCTAGTCTCTTTTATGCTGCAGAGTGAACTTGGGGAAAGTCCAGACTCGGGTGTTTGGTTACGATTGACTGGTAACCATAGACTCGCTCAATACGTTCTGGCGTGAGGGCTTCCCAGGGGCTGGCATCACAGACCAGTTTTCCGTTATGAAGCAAAACCAATCTGTCGGCATACTGAGCGGCTAAGTTCAGGTCGTGCAGTACGACCACAACCGCAGCTCCTTCAGCTTTAGCTGCCTCGCGGGCGATCTTTAATGTATTGTGCTGATGGGCAAGATCTAATGCAGATGTAGGCTCATCCAGCATTAATATTTTTTTTTTCTCCGGACTGATGCAGCTGCGTCAATACCCGTGCCAGATGTAAACGTTGTTTTTCACCACCAGAAAGAGCAGGGTATAGCCTGTCCGCGAGGTGCAAAACATCGGTTTTTTCCATGTAGTGTAACGCAAGCGCACTGGTCTCTTTATTAGACACAGCAAGCGGAATTGCGCCTAGTTCAACGACTTCGCGAGCCAGGAAAGGAAAAGTTAGTGTACTGTGTTGAGGTAACATTGCTAAGTGCTTCGCGATATCTTCTGGCTGCCAGCAATCTTTAGCCTGACCGAAATATTCGATATCGTTATGCGAAGGTATTTCACCGCAAAGCAGTTTCAGCAAGGTACTTTTACCGGCACCATTTGGACCTAGCAGTGCGGTTACTTCACCAGCACGAATATCGATACTGATGTCATCTAATACAACCCGGCTTCCGTACTTCATCGAAATATTCCTGCCTGACAAAACGTTTGGGTTCATTACAGTATCTTTCCTTTTTGTTGGAACAGTAAGTAGATGAAGAATGGCGCACCGATAAGTGCTGTTACGATCCCAACCGGTAACTCTGCCGGAGCAACCGCTACGCGAGCAAACATATCTGCGGCAGTAAGCAGTAAAGCGCCTAACAGAGCGGAAATAGGCAGTAGCGTTCGATGATCAGGGCCGGCAAGCATACGACCCAAATGTGGAATGACTAGACCGATAAAACCAATCGCACCACAAATACTGACAGTAACACCAACGCCGACAGCGGAAAGGATAATAAGCTGACGCTTTAGTCTTTGTACCGGAATCCCCAGATGTCGAGCTTCTGATTCGCCTAACAGAAAAGCATTCAATGCCATGGCTTTTTTCTGGAACCAGAATAAAAGTGCAACTAAGGTAACCGCGGCAAGTCCAATGCCAGACCATTTCGCGCCAGCAAGTGAGCCCATAGACCAGAGTGATAGATCTCTGAGCATTTGGTCATCTGCGACAAAGTTCATGTAACCGATAGCCGCACCGGATAGAGCACTGATTGCTACGCCAGCCAGCAGCATAATGGTGACAGAGGTACCAAATTTATTAGTGCCTAATTTATAAACCAAAATAGTCGTGAGAGAGCCGCCCAAAAAAGCAAACAGCGGCAGCGCTGCAAGGTTCATTAGCTGCGGGTAGTTTTGGCTGAAATCCGCAAACATCACAATGGCAAAAGCACCGCCGAGAGCGGCACCAGCCGATACACCGATAATGCCCGGTTCAGCAAGAGGGTTACGGAATAACCCCTGCATTACAACCCCACAGATTGCCAGTATTGCGCCGATAAACATACAAAGAATGGTACGAGGAAGGCGAATCTCATTGATTACAAGTTGGATGTGTGGAGCCAGATCGGAGCCCGCTCCGACCAAGCTTCTCAGACTATCTGAGAAGCCTATATTCATCGGTCCAACGGTAATCGAAGAGACTGCAACAAGCCCTAAAAAGGCGGAAAGAGCCAGCAGAATTGATGATAAAGGGATACGTCTTAACAGCATGGTAAATCTCTATGGGTAAAGCAGGCCGTTCAGGCGCTTAGCTTCTGAAAGGCTTTTCAGGCCAAGACCACCAACAAGTGCATGTCCGTCTATAGTCACGAAGTTTTTATTGATCCCCGCAGGTGTTGCTGCGAGTAGTGGCATTGCTTTTAACAGTGCGTCTGCACCGCCTAACTTAGCAAAACTGCGACCACTTACTAAAATTACGTCTGGCTGCATTTCAACCATCGCTTCTGTTGAAAGTGGTTTGTATGAAGATAACTTGTCCGCTGCCGGATTTTCTGCCCCCGCCAGTTTGATGATTGCATCCGGTGTTGTATCTAAGCCGGCGACATTCGCTGGTCGGCCTTCATGGATAAGTAGGAACAGTACCTTTTTCTTATCTTTAGTTGCAGGCTGGTTACTTTCTAGTGATTCGATCTGTTCGGTTACAGTTTGCTTTAGGGATGCCGCTTGTGTTTTGCGGTCCATAATATTTGCAATCTGTTCGATGCGGTCTAGAAGGCCTGTAACCGTTGCTTCTGTGTTTACGACTTCAATTTTAACACCCGCCGATTTGAGTTGATCTAATGTAGTATTCGGGCCCATTTCATCCGAGCCAATCAGTTTAGTCGGGCTTAAAGCCAGTAAACCTTCAGCAGACAGACGACGGTGATATCCTACTTTTGGCAATTCTAAATCTTGTGGTAGCTCACTTGTTACGTCTACAGCGATAAGGTTGTCTTTAGCATCGAGAGCAAGTAGTAATTCCGTGACTGCACCGCCGGCACTGACAACGCGCTCTGAGGAAAGAGCCTCATTGGCGAAAAGGTTCGCGCTTGCCAGCAATGTGACTGCGGTAGTGAGAACTGCGCGAGCTGGTGAAAGTGATTTCTTCATTAAAATGGTCTCTATATTATGTTCTTGTTATTGCGACTCTTCAGTGAGAAGTTGAGTGGCCTGAATTCCGTTTTCTTGTAAAAAGCCAAGAAGCTGAACCAGTGATTGAATGTTCGCCATTTTCTCAGCGCCAATCACAATCGGTTTGTCTGTTGATTTACTCTCTTCGAGTAAGGCAATTTTGAAGTTTTCCCAGTCGATATAAGCTTTACCGTTAATAGCCCAGTGCGGCTCTTCTTTGAGGATATTCACCGTTATGGATTTTTTCTCGACACTAGCGACTGCTTGAGAATCTGAGCTGGGTAAGTTGACGTCCAGAGAGTCGAGCTTGACCGCGGTTGTCAGCATCAGAAATACCATCACGATGAAAATGATATCTAACAATGGCGTCAGGTCTGGTGTTAGGCCGTGGCGACTATTGTTTTGTGGAGTCTTAATCATGGAGCGGCCGCCTCAGCTGCACGAGAAGCTGAAGGTTTAACTTTCTTGCTTTCCGGAGAAACGTGTTGCAGGGAGATCCCTTCCAGCCACAGGTTTACGTAGTTCAGTGTGTGTTCAAGTTTTGCAATAACCCGATCTGCCCACAAACCAATAAGCTGAGCACCTGAAATCGCTGGTAGTGCGATGATCAAACCCGCGGCCGTTGTGCGCATTGCTAAACCGAGGCCATCAGCCAAATCATTCGGGGTGATATTGCCGCTAGATACCGCGATGCCTTTAAACATCTCGATGAGACCCAATACTGTGCCTAAAAGGCCAATTAGAGGGCTTATCACACCAATTAAAGTAAGCAGACGCAGACCAGAATGCAGCTGATGACGTTTATCCTGTAACCAGATACCTGCAGCATCTTCGCGCAAAGACTTAGAGAAAGAGTGATGAGCCAGTAACATCGCGACACCGCGATATAATAGTGGGCGCTTACCAGACAGCTCTTCTGCCAGAGCTTCTATATCTTTGCTTTGCGTTGGATCGACGCCGGTCAATTTCTGGCGAATGGCACGTTTTCCGACACCGATACTAATGAATACCTGGAATAGTCTTTCAGCGATGATCATTGCCGTAAGTGCAGAGCAAATGATCAAAGGCCATGTCATCAGACCGAATTGTGTTTGTAATTGTTGTAGCTGTTCCATTATCCATCCAACTTAAAACGAACTGGGATTTGAACTCGGTGAGCAACTTGTTGCCCGCCAGTAATATGTGGTGAAAACTGCCACTGTTTGATGGCACGCAGTGCTGAACTGTCAAGCATTTCAGCACCAGAAGATTCAATAAGTACCTGCTTGATTTGATTACCATTTTCATCGAGCCAAATTTCGTATAGCGCCACACCTTCAATACCTCTTTTACGTGCAGAACGCGGATAGCGCGGTGAGACCGGTTGAGAGACAAAAGTTGGCTCGTTTACCAGTACAGGCTGAGACGATACGCCTTTAGATTGTGAAGGTTGTTTAGTTGCCTGCTCAGGTACGGGCTCTTTAGCGACTTTCTTTTCGTCCTGTTTTTCCGGTTTTGGCTCTTTCTTGGCGACAGTCTCAGGAGGCTTAGTTTTTTTCAGTTTTTGAACCGGTTCAGGCTTCTTTTCTACAGACTTTTTCTTAACCGCTTCTTTTTTGACTACCGGTTTCTCGACCGGTTTTTTAACGGGCTGAGGTACTTGTTTGGGCTCAGGTTTTTTTTTGAGTTTCAGGCTCTTTTAGCTCTGCGACTTCTTCTTTAGCAACAGGCTGAGCAAGTTTCGGAGCTGCAACCAGATTCAGACTAACCGAGCTGGCAGGATTCCCCGCTGGCATAGCAAAGACTTTTGTCTCATTAGAGACAAACAAAAGCGCGGCATGTAACGCTAAAGAAGCACCTCCGGCAATGACATATCTTTGTAAGTTCACGGTTCAATCTCGCAATTGGTAATCATTATCAAACTGGATTTATTATCACTTATATTGCTAATAAGATCAATTATCAATTGCATTATCATTAACGTCAAATTATGATCCTGTCAGTACTTTTGAAATTTACCTCTGTCCCTTGGGGCTCGGGGATTAAGCGAGTTTATATGAGCGTTAATATTCATAGTTATGATGAATTGGTTTTGGGGGGTAATAACCCTGATCCTTTACGGTTTGCTTTTGCGAAAAAGCAATCAGCACACGCTGGAGGTATGAGTGTTCCGGTGCCTCCTCCCCAACAGGGAGCGATTCTCTCCAATATAACTTCTGATACCGGAAGAGAAGGTGGAAAGCGTTGCTTGTACATTCACGTACCGTTTTGCCGTGTTCGTTGTACCTTTTGTAATTTCTTTCAAAACGCGGCAAGTCGTAAACTGGTTGATGAATACTTCGATGCCCTGATGACAGAACTACGTGAAAAAGCGGCTCTTCCCTGGACTCAAAGTGGTATTTTTCATGCAGTGTACATTGGTGGCGGGACGCCAACCGATCTGTCACCGGCGCAAGTCCGCACCTTGGGGCAGGCAATCCATGACCATTTCCCATTAGCGGCAGATTGTGAAATTACCCTTGAAGGGCGTATTAACCGATTTTCTGATGAACTGTACCAAGGTGCATTAGATGGCGGCTTTAACCGTTTTTCATTTGGAGTACAGAGCTTTAATACTCAGGTTCGTCGTAGTGCGAAGCGTCTGGATGACAGAGAGGACGTCCTCAAACGTATTTCAGAACTGGCGAAAGAAGACAAAATTCCCGTCATCATCGATCTACTTTATGGCCTGCCTTATCAGACAACAGAAATACTGGAACAAGATTTAAAAGATTTCATGTCGACAGGTGCTCATGGTCTGGACCTATACCAGCTGGTCGTTGGGGGCAGTGCGCCAATGCTGAACCTGGTAGAAAAAGGGAAAATACCACCGCCGGCAACCACGCCAGAAAAAGCGGGCATGTATGAGCTAGGCGTGAATTTCATGGCAGAGCATCACATGAAGCAGCTGAGTGTCAATCACTGGGCAATCGATAACCGTGAACGCAGCTTGTACAACAGCTTAGCGAAAACATACGCTGAGGTTTTACCTGTTGGATGTGGTGCCGGAGGCAACATTGGTGGCTACGGAATGATGCAACACCGTACATTAGATACTTATATCAAAGCCGTAAATGAAGGACAAAGTACCGTCGCTATGATGATGAAGCAGAGCCAACTAGAGCCTCTCTTTGCAGCGCTTAAGTCTGGTTTTGACCGTGGTATTGTCCAATCCAGCAAATTACCTACATTTATGGGTGAGAACACATTCGATTACTTAACACCGCTGTTTAAAGTATGGCAGGACAAAGGCTTAATTGAGCTTAAAGAACGCAGCCTTGTACTCACTCTGGCGGGCAGTTTCTGGGCTGTCTCATTGGCTCAGGCATGTATTCAGGTATTGACTTCGGAAATGAAGCAAGCAATGCCAAAAGTATCCAACAATTAGAAAATAGAAAGGAAAAATAATGGAATCCATTAAGAAACAGGTCGAATCATTGTTAGAGCAGGAACCTCAATTATTGCCGGCAGCGATGGCGGAAAGATTAGACGTTTCTGAGTTTGATGTTATCGCCGCTCTTCCGCAAGACATGGTGGCCATCGCCCCTGGTGAGCAGGCGCAATCTATACTGGAAGGCCTGGTTGGTTTTGGTCCGGTGACAAGCATTGTTCAGTCATTCGGGTCTATCTTTGAAGTAAAGGCTCCGTTTCCAAAAGGCAAACTTGCTCGCGGATACTACAATCTGATGGGTAAAGAAGGTGAGTTACACGGTCACTTAAAATTAGAAACTATCAAACATGTGGCTCTGGTAAGTAAGCCATTTATGGGGCGTGAAAGCCACTACTTCGGCTTCTTTTCTGAGTGCGGTAGTAACATCTTCAAGGTGTACCTGGGGCGCAACAAGCAACGAGAGCTTATTGAAGAACAAGTCACCGCATTCAGAGCGATGCAGGCAGAGTTGAACAACTAGGGTCTGTTGACCTTTCGCGGTTAAATTTTGTTCGAGATAAAAGCGTTTTAATCGCGGCGAGAGGTTTGTAGCCTAGTCATTCTAAGCAAAACACCTCTCAACAAAGAGTAAAACGCTTTTAGCTGAACCCTTCGGGCAGCGTTTGTGGTTCCTTTCTACTGCGTTATCGGCTTATCAGGTAGGGCAACTACATTTCAAAGCCTCTGCCTTGTATAAAGAACCCACAAACTGCTGCAAAAATCAGCTCGAAAGTTCAACAGACCCTAAAATATCGTCGCTGTTTTTTAAGATAGTTCTTTGAAAAGCAGCGACGGTGAATGAAACATAACCGATAATAAGATAAGTAAAGTCAGGAATTAAAATGGATCAACAAGTTAAACAAGAGCGTCTACAAGGCCGTTTAGGACCAGAAATCAAAGAGTTTCGTCAGGAGCGTCGAACGCTTCAACTTGCGACTGTCGATGCAGAGGGTCGTCCTAACGTAAGTTACGCTCCATTTGTGCAAAACCAGGAAGGTTACTTTGTCCTGATTTCGCAGATCGCACGTCACGCACGTAATCTTTTGGACAACCCAAATGTATCGCTGATGATGATTGAAGATGAAGATACATCTAAACAGTTATTTGCACGCAAGCGTCTGACATTTGATGCGGTTGCAACGGTAGTTGAGCGTGACTCTGAGTTATGGCTTCAGGTTGTTGATCAGATGAAAGAGCGTTTCGGTGAGATCATCGATGGATTAAGCAAACTGGAAGACTTCGTGTTGTTTAATCTGAAAGCAGAACAAGGTCTGTTCGTTAAAGGCTTTGGTCAGGCGTTCCAGGTATCTGGTGATGACCTTGTTGATTTTGTTCACCTTCAGGAAGGTCACAAAAAAATTGAAAACGCTTAATTAAGTGGGTTCACGGTATTAAATTAGGGAGTTCAGTCAGGCTGACTCCCTTTTTTCTTATCATACTAGACGCGCACAGAGAATGCTGCGCCAGGATTAGTCGCTGTTAGGAGGCCATTGCTTTTGCTTCGATCTCTTTTGCACCACGTAACATAGCCTCAATTAATTCTCCGGCGTTGAATTTTTCCAAAGCCTCGTGTGCGCCTACCTGATGCGCGCGATCAACGCAGATCTCACTAGACAGGGAAGTATGCAAAATTCGGTATGAGTGGTTTAGCGCCGGGTCGTTTTGTACTTCAAAGGCTAACTCGTAACCATCTAATCCCGGCATTTCAATATCACTAACCAAAAGATCAATAGGGCGCAGCTCTTCTGCGTTCTTTTTCATCAATTGCAACGCATCAGAACCATTGTTACAAATCTGGTAAGGAATATTAATGCTGTCTAACGCGTCACTGAGCTGTTTACGTGCTATGGATGAATCGTCGACAAGCAGAATACTCAGGGCTTTTAAGCGCTCACGATCGAGATCGGTCAGCATTGGAATTTTTGAGTTCTCATACTGCGGGTAAATTTTAGACAGCAATAACTCTACATCCAGCAGCTGTACCATCTTATCTTCATAGCGGGTAATACCTGTTACAAAGACATTTTTACCGGAGCTGGCAGGAGGCGATTCTATGGATTTCCAGTCACAGTCGATGATCTTTTCAATACTGCGCACCATGAACGCTACCACTGTTCGCAAACAGTCAGTCACGATCAGGTAACAGCTTTGATATTCTTCAGGTGCAATTGGGCGGAATCCTACCGCTGCAGACATATCAATCACAGGAACGGTTAAATCACGGATTGTCACGGTGCCAATAACGTGGTGATGCGAGTAAGGGATCTTGGTCGTTGGCATGTAAGGCACAATTTCACGGACTTTAAGCGTACCTATTGCGAAGTGTTGTTGCAGGGTGAGCTTGAATACCAACATGCCCTGAGATTGATTCGCTTTACTAACCACTTTTGCCATGAAATAACCTTATGAGTAACACTTTGGTGTCTAATCTAATCGTATAAACCCTAAGCTTCAACTACCCCATGCACAAAAGTGAAATTTTTAGACAATCTTAGGGTATTTAACGAGTTAAGCAGGTAGTGATGGTTAAGCATTATACAATCCACAACAGTCTAAACGCTGGTGAAGTCTCCTATGCACTTATCTTCCTAAAGGAGCAGCGACGAGATAAATGTTTGGCGTGTGTGAGTGTATTCGTTAAAATTGCGCGACCACTACAGTGAGAGACAGACACATGGCCAATACAGCAGCCGCATTGCACATTCTTGTGAAACACAAAGAGCAGGCAGAAGACATTATCAAGCAACTTAAAAAAGGGGCTAAATTCCAGACGCTCGCAAAAAAATACTCAACGTGCCCGTCTGGTAAGAAAGGTGGAGATTTGGGTGAATTCCGCAGAGGTCAGATGGTGCCGCAATTCGATAAAGTTTGTTTTTCCGGTGAAGTACTGACTCCACATCTGGTAAAAACCAAATTTGGCTGGCATGTGGTGAAGGTGCTTTACAGGACATGATCGGTTCGAGTCTTCACAAGCATTTTAAGATGACTTGCTAAGGCCGATTGGCCTTTCGAGCTGATTTTTGCAGCAGTTTGTGAATTCTTTATATAAGGTAGAGGCTTTGAAATGTAGTTACTTTAGGTGATAGGCTGATAACACATAGAAGGGAGCCACAAACACTGCCCGAAGGGGGTGAGTTAGGCCTCCTTGCTAAAAGCCTTTACTCTTTGTTAAAGATTTTTGATTTAGAACCACTAGATCTTCAAATCGTTGCCGCGTCTGTGAACCAAGTCATTCTCGCTGAACCTAGCATCTAGAAGTTATTTGGGTATAGTCGTCCCCACCCGAACAAAATTTAACCGTAAAAAGTCAACAGAGCCTAGTACAAGTTCAAGACCGATGACCAACGGAATAGCATAATCTTTCCAAACCATTCTCACTGAACCGAGCTTCTTAAGGTCACTTGGGTATAAGCCACATTATGCGGATTCTTTTGATTTATCTCTAGGTTTTAGAGACTTTTCCTACAGATGGATTGTTTTATAACAACTGACACTGATATAAAATTAAATAACAAAAATATACCCAAAGAACTTCAAGGCGTGAGGTTATTTGGACATATTAATCGATATTATAATTTTATTTAAATTATAAACATAAGACTCAACATAATGAAAGCAAACCACATATTATTGCCAGTATTGATTTTATCTGGATGTAACGATGATAGCTCAAGCAATGCATCCGTAGATAAAAATGATGAATTAATAGATAACACAGATATAAGTTCTTACATCTTTTCATCTAACAGGCTTACAAAAACATCAGATATCGAACGCCAATATAGTGACGCGTTTGATCTTGATAATATAACAGCTAACTACTTAGAAGATTCTAATTCAATCCAAGTAATTAATCATACTCCACGATATTTAAACAACCCGACACTATCAATTAATGACGAATTTTATTCTTTAGATATTTTAGTTGAACCTTTTCAAGAATATACATTTAGCCTATCCGGTTCAGAACTTGAAATTGATAGTATCCAATATATTGAGCAACAACCATTTTTTAAATACTACGTTAACTCGTACTCTAACGGCACCAATGAAAATTACTCCATGCCAACAGAAGCGCAAGCTCAAAGATACGAACAAGAGATGCGCGGATTAAAAAATGCCATTAACGATCTTGGTTTTAATGTTCGCTTCGCTGAGTTTATTACTAACTATGGTACAACTCGTTCATTAGTTGAATATGCACATGATGAAGTTAACTGTACTTTACATGATCATACTAGAAGCGGTGATGATAATAGCCCACTTAATACAAAATTCTTGTCGATGTTGACACATAAACCTACCTCAAAACACCGTATGTTAACTAGTAATGCAAGCTCAACTGGGCTCGCAACAGTGGGAGATGGCTGGGTAGCGTTACAAGACTACGCTTTGTATGAAGAAGGTGATCAATATCCCGGGAGTGCCTATTTCATGAAAAAATGCATAACCATGGTTTCGGTCACTATGCTGGGATGACTTATGGTCTGCCGGAGCTGTTAACTGAGTATACTAAAGAAGGTTTTTTAGAAAATTTTTATAACGATCAGGCGTTGATTAATTCTATGACAAGCGCAACGGTTGCTTTAGATGTTATTGACGTAGATATTGATTATTTAGATTTACACTTTAGTTTTTATACCAACGATTCAGAATCTTTAAATGAAGATGAATATATTGATCAATTTTTACTTGTACTCCCTGATTCCATCAACATAAGCCATATTCAAGTCAAGCAATCTGGTATTGTTAAAGATTTAACCGCTAACTCGACCTTTGCTGATGGACAAGCTCTATATTTTGATCAAGATATATCAATTAAAATCTTACCATTCAGTGAACAAAAATCTGAAGACAAAGATCAACTAATCATTCGCATAGAAAGACCTGATTATGCGGGAGACATGGCCTTTTTGGCATCAGGACAACAAGCACCTTGGTCGCGTCAGGCAAACAAGTTAGTTCAAATTACGCCTGAATATGGTTTAAAAGCAGACAGTAATCGTTTGGTGTATTTCTCACCTACTGGAATATATAGTCACGACACTGATCTGCAATTAGAGTTAGGCTATCATACTTTCACGCCAACAGAGGCGGCTGAATATTGTTCAGATAAAGGGTTAACTTTAGGAATGCTAGAAACCTATCAATCAGAAGCACAAATGGACTTTCAAAGCCTTTATTTAAAATACGGTAGTCAAGTTGGTATCGACCCTGACACTTTAGAACCGGTTGCTGTAAACGTACCCACAACTTATCGTCCAGAAGTGGTTGAATATATAGATGCCGGGAAACTGGTGGTTTGTAGTTATGAATAGTTGATAGACTTAACCTTAAGCATTTACTTTGCTAGAGAGATAATCGTCATTAGCTTTATTTGTGCCTTGATGTATTGTTTTACGATTAACATCAGATCTCAAATAAAGCTATTTTATTTTTATCTCTAACTAAGCCGTTTAGCGATTAAGAGCCTCTCTATGAATGGACGCTAGTTTACTCATAGAGAGCGAGACAAAAATAAGGGTATTGATAGCGATGAAGGTCAGCGAAGTGTTCGTTACGTAACCACTAGCCAACCGTTAATCTTTATCCCTTTGTTAATTTTATCGAACACTCTTTTATTCGAGTTTTTATGTATTCGTTACGATGCACAGTTTCTTCGCGATTTTTTGACACCACATCACGTAGTTGTTTTTTCTCACTGGTATCTAACATTCGTATTTCGTAAATTGTTCTCCTATTAACGATGCCATGACACAAGCTCCAAAATATTGGAATAGGCACAGGAATTATGAAAGACCAACTCACTATATCCATTTCGACTATTAACGGCTCATCACACTGGCAGGTGAGCAAGTTGATGAGGCGTAGTCTGAGAAGCTTATTATTAATCACCGCGGTTGTGATATTGGGAACAATCGTGGAAATAAACTACCTCTACAAAGTGGTGGATTACGAGAAAGAAAAACAAGCAGAGTTAGCGACGGAATCAAAATCTTTAGTTGGTCAGTTATCGAGTTTGCGAGAGCTGAAACAAAACCTCGAACAAGATCTCTCTGAACGCGAGGATCGTATATCAACGGTCTCAGACCGGTTGGCTGATCTTGAGAAAGTGCTAGGAGTTGCTGAGTTAGGCACCAGCGAAGATCTAGATTCCAGGCTTGATACGGCAGCTATTCACTCCAGTGTCCGTGCGACGATGCTGACCCAAATTCCTAGTGGTTCTCCGGTTGGTAAAGCGCGTAGATCATCGGGATTTGGAAAGCGTAAACATCCGGTGACTAAATCTTATAAGATGCACCGTGGGCTTGATTTTGCCGTGAATACAGGGACGAAAGTATATGCACCAGCAGACGGTGTTGTAGAGGTAACCCGGAAAAGTAACCAGGGCTCCGGCAACTTTTTAAGACTGCAACACTCATTTGGGTTTTCCAGCTCTTACTCACACTTGAAAAAATTTGAAGTTCGCAGCGGGCAGTTTGTTCGTAAAGGTGACTTGATTGCAGTTTCTGGAAACAGTGGTTTGTCGTCTGGTCCGCACTTGCATTATGAAATTCGCTTTGTCGGACGAGCACTAGATCCCCAGCCGTTTGTTGATTGGGGAGTGAATGAATTTGAAGAAATATTTAAGAAAGAACGAGGAATACGATGGGAATCTTTAGTCGAAACCGTGGAACAAAGAGTCGCTCAGCAGCTGCAACTCTCATCGCCAAAGGCTGCGCTGTTAGCGGAAAACTCAAATTAGAAAACGACATTCAAGTTGATGGGAAAGTCGATGGGCAGCTTAATGTTGAAGGGGCTTTAGTAATATCCGAATCTGGTTATGTTAAGGGGGAGACATTTGCTAAGAAACTGATCGTGAATGGTACTATTGAAGGAGTCTGCCACGCGGAACACATCCAGATATTGTCGAAGGGTCAAGTCAAAGGCAAAATATTCAGTCAGAACCTGAGTATCGAACCCGGTGGTAAATTCTTTGGTGAAACGGCAGAGCTCCCGAAGGAAGAGATAGTTGCAATCAACCCGAAAAGTAAAGACGCTGAACCTGCTGTGAAGAAAAAAGAAGAACGTGTATTAAAAACGGCGTAAAGACTCACTAAGTGACTTTGCCTATGAGTGTCAGTGTAAATGGATGTAAAAGAAGCGATGTAAACAAGCAGTAGCCCTTGGTTGCCGTTGTGTAAGCTCAGGGTTCTGCACCATCGCTCTAACTTGTTTAGAATAGATGGAGCAGCTTCAGAACAGTTGAACGTTACTCTCCTCCCGTCTAAATTAATGAGGAGTATAGCAGTCGCCTATTGGGAGTGGGGGATGAATCAACAAGATGTGTTGGTATTTGGTGGGTTAGGGAACCCTGCCTCCTCGGTTGCACGCTTGTATGAAGGGTTACTCAAGCAGTTGAAAGAGCAGTTTGCTATCGTCGCGATTGACCCACGTGTTGCTGTATCTACCGCAGAATCCAGTTCTTATTACAATTTTCCGTACTCAAAGCAATACGCCTCTTTTAGTGATTACTTGTCCCAGTCGAAAAATCATTCCGTAGTATGTGTGATGATACTGACTCCCGTGGGAACTCACCTATCCATCCTTGAAGATTTTCATTGCGCTATCAAGCAGTGCCATGCCCTTTTTGTTATTGAAAAGCCGTCATTTTCACTTAACGAAATCGATGCAGGTTTTAATGATCTTGTTCCCCAATTAAAGCGCAAAGGAGCAAAGTTTTACTTCATCGATACAGTTATTGTTTCTCCCGTCTTTGACTACTTTTTCTCAACAGAAAGATATAAATCGCTAGGACTGCCTGATAAGATCGTCGCTATCTCTACCGATAATCCCATGACGATTCATCAGGATCTTGATGAATATCGTTTTGAAAATCGAATCGACTACCTCAATGAAAGAAGGCTGCTGAACTTAGATGTAAGTGGCGGGGGAGGATTCGGGTTTGATATGGGTATTCATGCGATAGCCGGGCTAATCAGATATCTGCAAAAAATGGATTTGCTTAGCAGCCAAATCGAACTCACGGAAGTCAGAGCGGAATGTGTGAATACCCTCGATTTGCAGCGCTCAACCGGAGCGGAAACTCATATATTTGCTAGCGGGAAAATTGTTACGACTGATGGTAAATGTGAGTTATCAATTGATGCAGGCAAAGCCAGTGATATCTGGGACAGACGGCTAGAGTTACATTACTCCGAGTGCACTGTCGTTTTGGGTTTCGGGACGCTGAAGCATCCTCCATATATTTGGCGAAGTGATGAAAATGATTGTCTTCCGATCACATTTGATGTCACTGACTCAGGTTACAGCAGACACTTTAATGACATCCTGAGTTCTCTGGGTTTTAATGTTAAAACAATAATCTCGAACGAGGAAAGTGAAGCGCTGATGGCAAGATCCATGCTGTTACTTAGCCAGATTTTCTGTGTGTTTGGTCGAACTCATCTTGAACGAGAACAGCAATTGATTTGTGTTGATCAACACACTTCTACAGTGGGTACGGACAAAGAAAGAGCAATCCGTCAGAGGCTTTTGAAAGTACTGGACGGGTTAGCTTTGACTATTGATGACTAACTTTGGGAGTGGAACTGATCACCGCGATCAAACTTTGTGATTTACAGCAGTTATAGAATATAACCAATTGCAGTTTTTGTAATTGATAGAATGCTTTATAATCGAATTTCAAAAAATAACAACACGGAATTCTTCTAAGTGAAATCTCTAACCAAACTTATTCTCGGCGGAGTAAGCGCTAGCTTGCTGTCAATGTCTGCTGCTCATGCGCAACAGTGGCGCTTCAATAATTTCCTGCCTGAAACACGCCCGGAGACGAAAGAACTGGAGCAGTTTGCTGCTGATGTGAAAGCCAAAACCAATGGTGAAATTGATATAAAAGTATTCAGCGGTGGTTCTTTAGGTTTGAAAAATACCGATGTGCTGCGTTTTCTGCCGCGTGGCGCTGTGGATATGAGTTTGGCATGGGCTAACTATTTAGGCCGTGATGCGGAAAGCTTGAGTACTGTAATGGTGCAGGGCACGATTGGTTCTGTTGAAGAACTGAATGCTGCGCTACCAGAAGTAAAGAAAATTTACGCAGAAGAGTTCTCAGACTGGGACGTTGCGATCACAGGCTATGTTGCGTTACCTATGCTTGAAGCATCGATTTTCTGCCGTGAAGACCCTATCAATTCGCTTGATGACCTGCGTGGTAAGAAGTTACGTGTATGGGCTAAAGATCAGGTAGATACCTTTGGTCGTCTTGGCATTTCAGCGCAAATCATTCCTCAGGAAGAGATGTATGTTGCGATGAAAACTGGTGTAGTGGATTGCGCGGTATATCCTGCACTTTATGCACACACCGTTTCCCTTCAGGAAGTATCAAAATACGCAGCGTACTTATATCCGATGTCATCAGGCCCATATATTCTTGGGATGTCGCAAAGAAAGTGGGATTCACTGTCCAAAGATCATAAGCAAGCACTTACCGAAGCGGGTGATGCAGTCTGGCAGCGTACTAATTCATACGAAGACGATCACCAGAAAGAACTTGATGCACGCGCAAAACTGACTGAAGGCGGAGTGACCTGGCTGGACGATTTCTCTGATAAAGACCGTCAGGAATTTACTGCTGCGATCACAGAAGTATGGGGCGAACTTGCTGAAGAAGCAGGTGGGAAAGCGCCAGAATATCGTGAGCGTGTGCTGAAAGCACTGGGTCGATAGTTGCTAATATCAGTATGAATTTAGTGTCTTTATTAATTGATAAAGGGCTTAGACGTTTAGCCCTTTTTCTTGCCGTTTTGTCTGCACTCTCGTTGGTCGCGATTCTCGCAGTTATTGTTATGAGTGTGGTATTGCGTAAGTTCTTTGATGCGCCATTGTTTTTCGCGGAAGAATTGGTCGGCTTGCTGATGAGCGCGAGTCTGTTTTTGGCATTGCCGATGGCTACGCTTACTGGACAGCATATTCGCGTGACGTTGCTGCTGGATTCCCTAAAATCCCGAACTCCGTTTCTGGCTAAAGCAATCTCTGTGCTCGGTCTTCTGGTAGGCTTGGGTTTCTGTGGCTGGATTTTTTGGGAAGCCATTCCCTGGATGGAGTTTGCGATTAAACGTGAACTTAAATCTGAAACGCGCGAATTCTGTTGTACCCGTTAATGTCAGTTGTTCCCGTGTCGATGGGGCTCTGCTGCTGCATCTATTTCGCAAAACTACTCGGCTTGATAAAATTAGAGGAACGTTAAGATGTTTTGGACGACCCTCGTCTCTGTATTAGTGGCCAGCGCAAGCAGTGGTATTGCACTGGGTGCAGCGCTTGGTTTTACCGGTCTCATTCTGCTTCATTTCTTTAACTACGGTTCGGCGTATCTGGCTGTGGATACCATTTGGGGTATCTTCAATTCTTTTACGCTCAGTGCGGTGCCAATGTTTATCTTGCTTGGTGAGATTTTATTAAGAAGCGGTATCAGTGAGCGTGCTTATGCGGCGTTTACTCCGATTTTTGCCCGGGTACCCGGCGGCTTACTGCATTCGAACGTTGCTGTTTGTACTTTGTTTGGCGCGGTAAGTGGCTCAAGTTTGTCTACCGCGGCTGCAATCGGATCTGTCGCGTATCCTGAATTAAGCAAGCGTGGTTATAACAAAGAAGCCATTGTTGGTAGTTTGGCGGGAGCCGGAACTTTGGGGTTATTGATTCCTCCAAGCCTGTCATTGCTGATTTTCGGCGCGCTGACGGAAACCTCTATCGGACGACTTTTCGCCGCAGGCATTGTTCCTGGTGTGATGGTGAGTGCTTTGTTTATGCTGTATATCTTGTTGCGCAGCATGAAGAACCCGTCGATTGCTCCGCGAGACAATACGGCTTATAGCTTAGGCTTTATTTTACATGGCATGCTTCGTGTGTGGCCGATTCTGTTGCTAATACTTGCTATTATGGGCAGCATCATGTTTGGTATAGCGACACCGACAGAAGCCGCTGGTGTTGGAGTCGCGGTTGCGATTGTGATCTCCTTTATCTGGGGCGATCTAACGGCAAAAGGGCTGATGGAATCTGTGTACCGCAGTGCGCTTATGTTCGCTTCGATCGGCTTTATTGTCCTTGGTGCAGCCATTTTATCGCAATCGGTCAGTATTCTAGGCGTGCCGCAGGCGATTCTTGAAGCCGCTATTGACAGCGGTCTGGGTAAGTACGGTATCTTCCTACTGATCGTTTTGATTTACGTACTGTTCGGTTGCGTTTTTGACGGCTTGTCTTTGATGGTGATGACGCTGCCTATCGTTTTCCCGTTGCTGACCGGGCTGGGATTCGACCCTATCTGGGTTGGTGTGATGATCACTATCCTGATCGAAATAGGGCAGGTTACACCGCCCGTTGGTCTCAACCTTTCTGTATTAACTGCGATTACCAAAGGTGAAATCAGCTTGGGGCGAACCGCGATAGCAACTATCCCTTACTGGGGCATTTTGTTATTGGCTATCGGCATCATTACCTTAGTACCGAGTGTGGTTCTTATTTTACCTAATGCCATTTTTTAGAGGATTTGTATGACAATCAAAGTCAAACCAGCCAGCTACGGCCCTGTATTCGCCAAAGCAGATGATGAAGGCACTTTGGTCTTTGCTTCTACGGATAGTGAGTTTACCGCTACTCCATCGTTGGATAGCCCGGCCATGACATTACTCTACTCGATTGCGTCATGTATGGTGTTGTCACTACAGATGGTCGCTAAGCGTAAAAAGATTGACATCCAGCCATTTCAGTTTGAAGTGACGGGCCATAAAGGTACTGAGCTTCCTGCGCATTTTGCTCGCTACGAAATTTCGCTTAGCCGTGATGTTCATCCGGACTTAGAAGTCGCACAAAAGCTGCTGAAAGATGCGAAATCCATTTGTACCATAAGTAACAGCATGTCAGGTACTTTCGAACTAAACCTGAAATAGAGAGATAAGCCATGGCACTAGAAACATATTTAGTTCAGGTCGCTTTTACCGCAGAAGCGATGGCGGGGTTGGTAAAAAATCCAGAGAATCGTTTAAGCAGCATGATCCCAATCGTAGAAAAGATGGGCGGTAAGTTCATCGGCAGTTGGATCTCGTTTGGCGAATACGATTCAATCGCGGTGATCGAAATGCCAGACCAAGTCCATATTAAAGCCTTCTCGATGGCAGCAATGGCTGGTGGCGGATTACGTCATTTTCATATCACACCAATGATGTCATTTGAAAAAGGCGTCGAAGCAATGAAACTGGCGGGCTCGCTAGCTTACCAAGCGCCTCAGGAAGATTGTTCCGGTTAAGTTGATCGCACGTAAGCAATCGAAATGAAAAGAAGCGACCTTGGTCGCTTCTTTTTTTGTTTATGATAAGGAAGAATGTACGTAAGGTTACCGATCAACGTCTGTATTTGTTTAGAGGAAAGCGATAAAGCCTTAAGGTTAACGAAACAGCATCCTGATAAAGTGCTGAAAAGACTATAGGGCCAGGTGGGGACATAATTTTCATCTCGTATTACACCATCAATGGTTGGAGATTGGAGTGTTTATAAAAGAGGCATCTGAACTATCCGGAGCAACGCAAAGAGCTATCAGATTATACGAATCTTTAGGGTTGTTTAGCGTTACCCGATCAGGAAAGTATCGTGTGTATACTGAAGCGCACATTAGATTGATTAAGATGATTAAAGAGGCTCAGACGCTGGGAATCCAGCTTTCTGAGATTGCGGGCTTAAAAAGTGGTCAGGAGGATTTTGACTGGCAGACAGTCATGGACATTTTGATTGAAAAACAGAGAGACGTTGAACTTCAGATCAAACAGTTAGAAAGACAAAAAGAGCGAATTCAGCAGTACCGAGAATCTATAGATCTGTGTATCCGAGGACTTGACTCTGACCTATAGGTGAGACCTTAAACTGTATTTTTCTTCATCACGGATATCTCTCAAATGAAAAAAGTACTGGTTATAAACGCAAACCCGAAAAGTACAAGTTTCTGTAAATCTCTGGCGGACAGCTATGCTATTTCTGCGTCTTCAGAGCATGAAGTTAAACAAGTCAATATTGGTCAGATGAACTTCGAAATTAGTTTAGAGCAGGGGTATGACAGCGTTGCTGAATTAGAGCCAGATTTAGTGCTATTCCAAGAGTTAGTTCTCTGGTCAGAACATATAGTAATAATCTCTCCTGTCTGGTGGGGAACCTTACCGGCAAAATTTAAAGGCCTGATTGATAGAGTGTTTCTACCTGGCTTCGCTTTTAAATACTCTGAAGGTAAAGCTTTTCCGGAGAAGTTATTATCCGGGCGTAGTTCAGAACTTATTATTACATTAGACACCCCACCATTCATGTATAAGTACTTACAAGGGAATGCTATTTATAAGCAGCTAAAAGTGTCCATATTAGACTTTTCGGGCATTAAGAACCGTTCTTCAACATACTTGGGACCGATATTAGGTTCATCTATCCAAAAAAGAAAACACTGGCTTGATAAGGTCGAAAGACTAGCTAGTCATATAAAGTAATCCCTCTGGCTGCGATTTATTCAATGATAAAATTGTTATTTTCTGGATTCTGAATTGAATACTTGGCCGTAGTTTTGAGGTTCGACCGATTTTTTATCTCGTACTTTTAATACGCATCGGTATAAATAAAAAATTAGTTCGATAGGGGCCAAATATGGAAATATTGTTTTTTATTGCTTTTCTAGTTTCGTTGCTAAACGTAATTTATGCATTCGCTACGAAAGAGATATTTTTTGCCGGAGGTTGGATTAGTTATTACGATAGTAAGGCAAACTTCTTTGCAGGTTTAACTACATTTTTAATGTTTATATTCTTTTATGGTGGTTTCTATTTCTTTATTTTCCCTAATGTGTAAGGCTCTATTAATTAGCTCAGGACGGTAGCGATGATGTATTGGAATATATAGCGCGATACCCATGTCTAGTATGAGGTTCGTTGCTTACAGCCAGCCTCCTACGAGTCTGTTGTTCTGATTCTGTTAAAAGAGTGAGCCTCGTGGTGAACGGGAATGAATCGTAAAGGATAAATCTCAAAATCATTAAACGGTGTTCTTCCCTAAGTGGCTATTCAGTTCACAAACTTCTTACAAAGATGTTAATGATTCTTATCTTCATTTAACTTGCACTGTCACGCCATTTGATTATTATAGCGGGCTCAAAATTCAGCGCGCTTTAAGAATAACAAATGAACCTGACGCACAAAGATTACTTTAAGATTGCTTTTCCTTTCATTGTATCAACCGTAACGCAGCCATTATTGGGCGCGGTAGACACAGCGGTTATTGGTCAGTTAGGCGTCGCAGAGCTTATTGGTGGCGTAGCGATCGGCACGGTAATTATGAATACCTTGTACTGGCTGTTTGGCTTTTTCCGCGTCAGTACAACGGGGCAGAGTGCCATTGCTTTGGGTAAGAATGATCATGCAGAGCAGGCGAGTAGTTTGTTTCGTCCGTTTGTTCTTGCACTTTGTGTAGGCTTAGTCTTTGTTGTTTTTCAGTCACTGATCTGGCGAGGGGCGGAGTGGATCATTGAGCCAGATGCCATCGTTGGACAAAACGCCAAGGCCTACTTTGACATTATGATCTTTGGTGCGCCATTTGTTCTGCTTAACTACACCATCATCGGCTGGCTAATGGGGCAAGCGAAAGCCAAAGCGACCTTTTTCACTCAGGTGTTCGGTAATGTGCTCAATATCGTGCTTGATGTTCTGTTTGTTGTCTATTTCGATATGGGGATTACGGGTGTCGCAATTGCCACTCTGATCGCGCAAATTACCACCTTCGTAATTGGGGCTGTTTTGGTTGTTAAAACCTGCCAATTCTCGCTATTTGACCATGTCCGTACGGCAAAAATGTCACGTAAAGATCTTAAAGTAATTGTCTCTTCAAATATGGATTTGTTACTGCGTACCATTTGTATTCTGGTGTTCTTCAACATGATGGCACGCGTTGGCTCCCAACTTGGCTCAGATGTGTTAGCAACTAATGCGATCTTGATGCAAGTGACCTTTATCGTCAGTTACATGTTTGACGGTGTGGCGAATGCATCGAGTGTTTTTGCTGGTAAAGCGGTAGGGCAAAAGAATCCAACTCTGCTCGACAGTGTTATCAAGCTAAATACTCAGTGGACGACGGCGTTCGTGATCGTACTAACGTTGATCACACTGTTGTTTAAACAGCAGATAGTGATGCTGTTTACTACGCTACCTGAGCTGATTGAACTCTACTTAGAAATGAGTCCTTGGCTATTGGTTTTCCCGTTAGTGGCAGGATACGGTCTGACATTCTATGGGATCTTTACCGGAACGGGGACGACACGACCAGTACGCAACTCAAGTATTCTCACCTTGGTGATCTTCTTGGTCGTTCAGTTTATCTCTGTGCAAATGTGGGGTAATCATGGGCTATGGCTAGCCTTTGCACTTTTCTATATTGGGCGTTTTGCCTTCTTGGTGCCATATATTGGCCAAGTTAAACAAAAATGCTTATGAGGTGAGGTTCCCTTCGTTAGACTCTCGTGATAGCATTGTTATGTTATATTATTACATTAAAACGTTGTTATCGAGATGCCTCAACCAATTCTTTCAGTCAATAAACTTAGTCTCGCTGATTCTAAGCGTACGTTTTTCAGTGATATCTCTTTCGATCTCTGCCAAGGCGAAGTTATTGCAATTATGGGGCCGTCGGGCATTGGTAAGTCGATGCTGTCGAAAGCGGTCGCTGGGTTTCTGCCATCCGACATTTCTGCTGAAGGTAACATCGATCTAAACACAGTTGAAGTTAGTGAGCTTTCTATGCTGCAACGCTCGGCATTACAACGTCCAGCCGTTATTTTTCAAGATGCGTTAAAAGCGTTGAATCCTTTGGCATCGGTAGGGCAACAGTTATGCTTAGCTCTAACTGGCAACAAAACTCGTTTAAGTTCAGCAAATCGAGAGACTGTATTGTCTCTACTCGCTCAGTTAGGGTTTGCTGAACCCGTTTCGATACTTAAATTGTATCCGAGTCAGTTATCTGGTGGCCAGCGTCAGAGAATTTGTATCGCTATTGCTTTACTTGGTAGTGCGAATCTCATCATCGCTGATGAGCCAACCAGTGCACTCGACCCAATCACCGAAGCTGAAATTCTTGAGCTGTTCCATACTAGCGTCAAACAACGTGACATCAGCGGTCTGCTGATCACACATGATCTCTCTGCCGCTCTGGCGTGCGATAAAATTCTGGTGATTGCTGACAACAGCGTGGTCGCTTATGGCGAACCATGGCATGCCATTTCCCAAAGCCAACATCTTTTCTGCCAACAATTGGCGAAGTTACTTCCTTAATCCGGTCTTTGGAGCCTATTTTGAATAAGCAACATCAACCTACGTCTGCCCAAGTGCGTTTTGATCAAGTGACGGTGCAGTATTATTCCAAACCGCGTTGGTTGGGTGGTAAACCGTTTAAAGCGCTAGACCAATTAGATTTGGTAATTGAAACCAACAACATTGCCATCGTTGGTCCATCAGGGGCGGGCAAATCAACCTTGATTGAGCTGCTATTTGGACTCAGACAGCCGAGTGTAGGTGAGGTGTACGTTTGTGGTTATCCGCTTTCAAAAAGCTCAGCGAAACAGCGTCATGAATTGTGTAAACACATTCAATTGATCCCGCAAGAGCCGCAATCGAGCTTAAATCCTTATTACACGGTTCGGCAGATCCTCACTGAGGCATTGAACAATATCGATGGCTGTCAGGGGCAGAACGAAAAAGTAGAAAAAGTGCTGCAAGATGTCGGTTTAGACCTATCGCTTTTGGATCGCAATCCACAGCAGTTGTCTGTCGGTCAAGCGCAGCGTGTGGCGATAGCGAGAGCGCTGATTGTCGAGCCATGTATTCTTGTCGCCGATGAGCCGACAAGTAGCCTTGACCCAGTTAGCCGCCAGCAAATTATTGACTTGTTTACTGAGCTTCAAAAATCCCGCCACATGCGTCTTATTCTGGTCACTCATGACTTAGGCGCAGCGCAGGCATTGTGCGATGACATTCTTGTTTTAGATAAAGGCCGTGTGGTTGAACACAGCGAATCGCAAAGCTTGGTAAGTAATCCAACACATTTTGTAACTAAAGCGCTGCTCAGTGCTCAGCACCGCAGCAATAAATTTAATAGTACTATCGGAGAAGTATCCTATGCATCTTAATACTCCTAAATTGGCATTGACGCTAGTTTTAGGCTCTTTACTGACAGGTTGTTTTGATTCTGGCGAAACTCAATCAAAAGTAGAAAACGCAGCAGCAAAGCAAGCGTCTGAAATCAGAATTGCGATGTTACAACCGCCGAGAAGCGGACTGTCACCGTTATCAGATGATGCGTTTAAGCTTTCTCGCTGGAGTACTGCAGAAACACTAGTGAACCTCAGTGATAAGTCGGTTGCCGAGCCAATGCTGGCAACAGAGTGGAACCAAGTTGAAGATAACCTTTGGCAGTTCAAAATTCGTCAAGGCGTTAAGTTCCATGATGGTTCTGCTTTAGATGCCAAAGCTGTGGTTAATTCATTACAAAAAGCGTTGAAAGCAGCACCTAAGCCACGCATCTTGGACGGTATTGAATGGCAAGTGAGTGCATTGGATGATTTCACCGTGGAAATCAAAACCACATTTAATGATCCACTGCTGCCAAGTCGTTTATCTAGCCCGCAGCTAGCGATTTTGTCGGGTGCAGCATACCAAGAAAACGGTCGAGTAATACCAACCAATGCGGGAACAGGTCCGTTTGCGCTGACTGAGATCAACGGTACAAGCAGCGCTAAGCTAGAACGTTTTGATGGCTACTGGGGCGAAAAAGCGAAAATTGACCGCATCTTTGCGCAATACGTGCCAGATGGTTTTGCCCGCGCTGCAGCACTTCGTACTGGCGAAGCTGACGTAGTGGAAGCTGTGCCTGTATCGCAAATTGCAACCATGGATCAGTCTCAACTACACGAAGTGGCGATGCCTCGTACCAATACGCTTTACCTGAACAATAAGTCAGACGTATTTAGTAAGATTGAATTGCGCAAAGCAGCAACACAAGCGGTTGACCGTGAGCAAATTGTGAAAACGGTGTATGAGAATCATGCCGATTTAGCCAAAGGCTTATTAGGTCCAGCGCTGGCGTGGGCTGAGCCTGTTCGTCAAGAATACCCTCGTGCTGAATTGGTTGGTGATTTTAAAGCCAATGGAGAAAAGATCACTATCGGTACATTCACTGATCGTGCTGAACTTCCAGAAGTTGCGGTACTGCTTAAGCAGCAGTTAGAAGCAGCAGGGTTCGTGGTTAATTTGGATATCCGTGAATATGCGCAAATTGAAAACGATGCACTATCAGGCAAGTTTGACGCATTCTTGCTATCGCGTGCAACCGTTCTGGACTCTGGTGACCCAGTAGCGTATATGCAAAGTGATTATGGTTGTAAAGGCTCATTCAACCTTGGTCTTTTCTGTTCTGAAGAAGTGGATGCGGCGTTAAAACATGCTGATCGCCAACCGCTAGGTGAATTACGTCAGAAAGCGATCATTGATGTAGAGAACAAAATTCTTGAGCAATTTGCTGCGATTCCGCTTCTGCATGAACGTGTGATTCAAGGCGAGAGTGCGAAAGTGAAAGGTGCGCATCGCGATCCGCGAGAGCGTCGCCTAGTTGACCAGTTTACTCAAGTAGACTAATCAGATGGTACTTCCTGTTTACATGCGTTCGAGTTTGAACGCATGTATGCCTTGGTTATCACGTATCATAGCACTTAGTGTGGTGGTCATTTTGGTTGGACTGATGCCGGATATTGCTGGCATCGATCCTGCTCAGGCGATTTTACGCGCCCGTGCTGGTGCAAATCAGCTATTGACTGCGGAAGCACTGCAATCCATTCGTGATGATTTGCAACTGGATCGCAGTGTCTATGAACGTTTGTGGGACTGGCTTAGATTAGCGTTGCAGGGAGATTTTGGCATCTCTTGGGTGGATGGTTCGCCCGTTATGCAAAGTATTCAGCACACCGCTAAGACCTCATTACTGTTGATGATGAGCGCGCTCGGTATGACCTTTGTGTTATGCACCGTTAGTGTGTTCTATACCGTCAATCGTTGGCAGAAAAATCGCCTCGACAATAACCACAATAGCTTGAGTTCGGTACTGGTTTCTTTACCGGAATACGTAGTCGCCGCGCTGCTGATCTTGGTGTTTTCGATCTGGTTAGGTTGGTTTCCACCTTTTGGTTGGCAAGGGTTACAAAATCTCTGGTTACCGAGTTTGGCTCTGGCTCTGCCTGCAAGTGGGTTGTTTAGTCGTCTACTCAGTGACAGCTTAAAACGGGTATTGAATGAACCTTGGGTCATCACCTGGCTTTCTGCCAATGTGAGTAAACTCCAAATTTTGCGTTTTGCTCTGTGGCGAGCGCTGAGTAATCTTATTCCGCAAATCGCGATGATTGTGATTGGCTTGACTGGCGGCGCTGTTGCTGTCGAACAAGTCTTCTCGATCCCAGGCATTGGCCGTTTGATCTTAGGTGCGGCTAAGTCACAAGATTTACCTGTGTTACAGGCTGGGTTATTAGTACTCCTGGTCTTTTCTATCCTGATCAGCAGCGCAAGTATTTTGCTCCAACGCTGGTTACTCGGTCATAGCGTTTCCAGCGGTAAGCTTATCAGCAGCCACAGTACGTTTCGTTTTACGCAGAATAAAATCAAGCGTGCGGTGAGCGGTGCGATTTTTGTTTTATTAGCGGGCTGTGTTGGCTGGGCTTTGCTACGTGACCCATACCTGATCCAGTTTAGCCGTTTAGCACCACCAAGCTTTGCTGCACCATTTGGTGCTGATGCGGTAGGTCGTGATTTATTAGCGAGAGTCGGAGGAGGAATGTTGTCGACCCTGAAGATGGGTTTATTGGCGACATTTCTCTGCTTTGTGATTGGATTGCAGCTCGGGTTTGCTACTCGCTTTAGCCAAGGGCTTATCGAGATAACAAAAGGCATACCATACATTGTTGCTGGCTTGCTCGTCGCGGGTTTGACAGGGATGCATCCGGACAGTGCGCTGATTGCTATCGTATTAGTTTCTTGGGCTCCTTTAGCGGCCCACTGTTCAAGCTTGCTGATGGAAGCCAAAGCACAGCCATACACACATTTAGCGCCGACCTGGGGCACCAAACAGTGGCGGGTATTACGTTATTACTTGCTACCTTATGTGCTTCCGCCGTTAATAAGGCACGCGCTACTTCGATTGCCTGTGATCACTTTAAGTTTAACTTCACTAAGTTTTATTGGCCTTGGCGTGAAACCGCCAGAACCAGAGTGGGGCTTACTAATTGCAGAAAACCTGCCTTATATAGAGCGCGCACCTCAGGGGGTGCTACTGCCTATTCTTGGTTTGGTATTAGTTTCAATCGCGGTGAACTTAATGTTTGATGACTAGCGGCTCGCTTAACTGTTTTTGAAGGCTGGATATTATCTTTAACGATATTATTCCAGCCATTTTCTTATCTATCAATACTATTGCCAGCACTATTCTTTCTTGGCTGGCAGTGTATCTACTTCCATCGGCTGAATAAGGCTACCAAGACTGTTTTCCAGATCGATCAGCGGTTGTTGGCTAATCATGATGATACTGCGGTTAGGTCTGTCTAGTTCCACAATTAATGTCAGCACCAAAGAAAAGGCCAGAGCGAACGGAATTGCGGCTATCATCGCTCTGCCTTGATGCTGTGCTCCCACCTGAACGCCATTTAATGAAATAGTTAGGAATGTCAGTATCCCTAAAGTAATCCATATACTCGCGGGTATTCGGCCGCGCATACCTTTGTTGACACGCTCTGAGTGAATATCAATTAGATCATTGAGTGAGTTGATGTAGAGCAGTATTAGTGCTGGTGGCGTGGTTTCATGTGCCGCTACCGCTTGCTGCCACAGAGCAACTTGTATTTGTTCGCTGCGTTTGATGGCTTGGTATATATAGTCCTGGTTGTCTGAAGTGTTTTTAACGATGCGCAGTGATACGTACTCACGCAATAATTCACGGCTTTTGCTTCGGTAAGGTTCAGGGAGTAGCGATGTTCTCAGCACGGTGGTACCAATAATATTGGATTCGGTTAAGACTATCTGTTTGCGGTCAGCGGATTTTACCGCCGCCATGCTGAACGTGATCGCTAATATAAAAGCGAGCAGACTCGCTAAGCCAGTCGCCATGGGGCCAATCGACTGGTGAAAAGTCTCATCGGAGAGTTGCCTTGCGGCCCGGTAACCGAATTCAAAAATTGCACAGATCAGTACGAATATGATCAGAAGAACGAGGTAGATCGACAATGAGTCAATGTGAGCAGGCAGCGACATGTTCTCTCCGAAGAATCTATTTTTTATAAGTATGGAACTGATTTCTCCAATTTGTTCGACCTTTTTCAAGCAATTTGAACTAAAGAAAACCGTCGTAACCTTCCCGTTCCTCGTTTCTAATTACTTCATATTGATTAAAAACTTATAGTCGATATGCTGTATCGCTACTCGATAAGGAAAAATCTGTAGATAGGCCGTAAAGGATAACTTGAATGAAATTTCAGCAACTCCACGCTTTCAAAGCCGTTTACGAGTTGGGAACCGTGACTGCCGCATCTAATAGCTTGCATCTGACACAACCCGCTGTAAGCAAATTAATCGCAGCTTTGGAGCATAGAATTGGATTCAAGCTTTTTGAAAGGATCAAAGGTCGGTTAATTCCTACTGCTCAGGGAAGCGCGTTCTATTTTGAAGTATCAAAAGCATTTAATGCACTTGATACATTGGAAGATAGCGCTCGTGATATCCGCACTCGACATTGGGGAAGCCTTCATATTGCTGCCTTTCCGCTGCTGGCGCATAGCTATTTACCAAAACTATTGGGCCAATACATTAAAAACGTCCCGGAGTTGAAGGGATCGTTAAAAGCATATCGCTCTGAAGAGGTTTTGCGTCGCACAGAGATTCAATCTTGTGATGTGGGCTTTGCTGCGGTGGATGAGATCAGTTCTGGCGTCAGTCATATTCAAGTGAAGTGTGCATGTCTGTGTATTTTACCTCCTGAAAGTCCACTTTGTAGTAAATCTCATTTAGAGCCAAAAGACCTTATCTCTGTGCCTTTTATCCGCAGCGAAACCGACAGTACCCAACAACTGGTTGATTCCGCGTTTTTAAAAGCCAACGTGAAACGGAACGATTTACTGGAGGTATCATTTGCCAGCTCAACCGCTGCTTTGGTCTCGGAAGGCGTAGGTGCTGCTATTGTGGATCCTTTTACTGCTAACCAAGCACGTAAGATGAATCATGATGTGTGTATTAAACCCTTTAAGCCCACGATCCCTTTTCAATTTAGTATATTGTTTCCGTCGTTAAGACCAGTTCCTCATTCCGTGAAGCTGTTTGTTGATTCATTTTTTGCTATGGCGAGTGAAGAGGGGATTATTTTGGAGCGCAGCGATATCTCTTCCGGTCAAAGTGAGTGACACCGCTATTTGTCTATGAGCAACTACGCCTAACGTTTGCTGCTTGATGGGTTATCAGTACATACACCGATTAATGCTTATTGGCTTGGCGACTTTCATCAGGAGCCAGTGTGGCCAACTCACCTAAACTCAGGGGTTTAATCGGAGCTCGGACACGATAATAACCCGTGGTGTCAATTGGTTGATTGGTTAGCTTGGACATCACTTCAGAGACCGTGATACCACACTGACGTCCTTGACATGCCCCCATACCGCAGCGAGTAAAGCTTTTAAGTTGGTTTGGTCCCATACAGCCTTGCTCTGCGGCTTTACGAATATCTCCAAGTTTGACTTCCTCACAGCGGCAAACAGTGACGTCATCACGCTGGGGCGTACGGAATTGTTCTGCGGGCTGATAAAGGATATCTATAAATGGCCGAAAGGCGAGCTCACGCTTTAATTGATGTCTGTATTGAAACGTATTCTGATCTCTTTGGGCTTCGCTCTGTTTATCCAGTAAGTGAGCGATGTGTTGGGCTGCAATACTGCCTCTGAGCTGCGCGGCTGTTGCTCCACCTATATTGTTATTGTCACCGGCGATACTGATAATAGCCTGGGAGCTTTGTCCCCAGCGATCTACCTTCGGCTGCCAGCAAAGCTGCTGCGAGTTCCATTCGTGTTTACATTGACTTGCCATCGCTAAATTGATGTTGGGAATCACCCCCTGATGCAAAAACAAATGATCTGCCTTGATAGTGCTTTGGTTGCCGTTGGAACGATACCGGACTTCTTCCAAGCCGTTGGTCTTACAGCCAAGTGCCTCGATGTCTTTGACGTTTTTTATTACAGGAATACCAGCAGCCTTGATCTCGTGGATCATCTTAAGCCCTTTGAGTACGTAATGAGTACCTTGCAGTGCATGTCCAATCTTCTTAAGGGCTTTGATGTAGTTGGTTCTTGGCGTGGTATCGAGCAGTGCTTTAACCTTAATTCCGGCTTGTAGATATTGCCATGTGATTAGGTAGAGCAACGGCCCGCTACCGGCAAATACCGCATTCTCGGCTGCCATGCCTGATGTTTTCAGTAGTACTTGAGCAGAGCCTGCCGTCATCACTCCTGGTAGCGTCCAACCAGGGATAGGTACCGGGCGCTCCTGCGCGCCATTGGCGATTAAAATGTGGCGAGCTCGCAGCGTTTTCGACACACCATTGCAGGAATAAAATATTGCTCCGTCAGGCTCTATCTGCCAAACCATAGCTCCGGAGATATGCAGGCAGTCTGCTGCTTTGAATCTTTTAGCGAGCTCGGATCCTTGATAATAATCAGTTCCCAGAATTGCTTGGTTCTGTAATTGAGGACGTTCGATGTTTCGGTAGATCTGACCTCCAACCATTGTTTGTTCATCTAACAGAACGGTTTTAAGCCCAAGGGTTTGTGCTTCGATAGCCGCCGCCATTCCTGCCGGGCCAGCTCCAATAATAGCTAAATCTACTTGCATCGAGATTGTTCCTGTTCCACCGATTGAGTGAGTGGCACTTCACCATATTGAGGTTGAAAGCGAATCGACATTCCATCTACGACTTGTGTCATGCAGCCTTGCTGGTTAGGTTGGCCGTTTATTTCCACTAAACATTCGAAGCAAACACCCATTAGGCAGTAGGAACCCCGTCGCTCTCCTGACACACCAGAACGTCGATTCGCGCGATAGCCATTGGCTAAAAGAGCGGCTGCGACTGAATAGCTGTCAGGGACTTGGAGTACTGTGTCATTAACCGAGATACTCACCATCTTGTGGTTGTCTTGCTGACTGACGTCTTTAAACATGAGTTAACCCTTAAAACGTAGTGGTGAAAAAGGAGAGACAGAGTCATCTAATTTACCGCTGACAATCATGGGAGCCAGTTTAAGGGCGTGTGCGGCAGCTAAAGTCACGCCGCTATGGCAACTGAATGCAAAAGCGTGTGAACCGCACTCGTTTGATTGTTCATAAATAGGATATCCGTCTGGGCTAAGTACTCGAAGCGCTCCCCAACCTCTCACTATACGGCGATGTTGTAATGCAGGAAGAACCCGTATTGCCCGTTTAGATAACTGAGCCATCACCATAGCGGTATTGCTGTCATCCAAGTCTGCATCTTCACAAGAGTCGCCGATCTGAATCGTGCCCTCATGAGTTTGACGAAGGTAGATCGAAGGGTAATTCAGTAGTTGCGGCAGACGCTCAGTAATGAGTATTTGGCCACGCTGTGGATGGAGTGGCTGGTTTAGTTTTAACATCGGCGCTAAACGTTTGTTGTCTAACCCAGCGGCTAAAACCACTTTTCTGGCACGTAACTCACCTTGCTCCGTTTGCAGGAAAAATCCATCAGAGGTTTTTGAGATACTCTGAACACTATGGTTGGGGCGGTAACTTCCCCCATAAGCGATAAATCCGGCATGCATTGCTCGTAACAGGAGTAATGGATTTACATGGCCGTCATTGGGGGAGTAACAACCGCCGGGTATCGTAGAACCAATATTGGGCTCTAACTTTTTGAGTTCTTCAGCATTGAGCATCTGGTATTTGAACTTGCCATCACTTATTGCAGCTTGTTGCTCCAATTCAATCGCGTACTCGTTCAGCTCATCCTCATCAAGACAAAAATGAATACCGCCTTTTTGCTCAAACTGAATATCAATGCCAGTGAGTGAAGTTATCTCTTTTGCAAAACTTGGCCATAGATACGCAGATAATAATGTCCAATCGGAATAGGGCTTAAAATCAGCGCCTTTACCCTGCACCCACAACAACCCAAAGTTACCGCGGGCTGCTCTTAGCGCATTGTCTCCCTGATCGAGTATGACAGTATCAACGCCAAGCTTTGCCAGCCCGTAACCCAGAGCTGAGCCAACCATACCACCGCCAACAATCGCAACCTCACACTCTTTCATGATTGATGTTCTCTAGGAGTATTGTTTGTGAGCAGAGCACGTTGAAGGTAAAACATAAAAACACCGTCGTGATAAAGAGGATGAGGGATGGATGACTTGTCTAAAAAGCTGCAAGCTAGTTGCTCTTGCAGCTATTGTTGAACAGCCTTAGTGGGTGGTTAACCACCATAAATGTCGAAATCGAAATACTTGTTTTGAATCTCTTCGTATTTACCATTCTCGCGTATAGTTTGAATAGCCTGATTGAACTTCTGACGTAGTTCAGGAGAGTTCTTGCGTATCGCAATTCCAACACCTTCTCCAAACCACTCTCGATCTGTGATTTGAGGACCAACAAACGTGTAGTTTTCTCCGCCTTCTTTTTCGAGAAGTCCTTTCTTCACTGCCGGAATATTGTTGATTACTAAATCCACACGACCCGATTTAAGATCCATAAAGGCTTCGTCTTGCGAGCCGTAGCGTTTGATGTCGACACCCGAGTAGTTAGCAGTGACGTATTTATCATGGGTGCTCGCACGTTGTACGCCGATCTTTTTGCCGTCTAGCCCTTTAGGACTGAACTGGAAATCATCGCCTTTCTTTGCAACAAATCGTGACGCTACCTGGTAATATTTGTCGGTAAAATCGACTTTTTGTTTACGCTCTTCGGTGATCGACATAGACGCCACAATAGCATCAAATTTACGCGTCATTAGAGCAGGGATCATACCATCCCAATCTTGAGCAACTAAGGTGCACTTAACCTGCATCTCTTCACATAGCGCGTTGGCAATATCGATATCAAATCCAGTCAGCTTTCCTTCAGGAGTAACCCAGCTGTAAGGAGGGTAGGCACCTTCAACGCCAATACGTACGTTTTCCCACTGTTTTGCGGATACGCTCCCTGTATTTAAAGCTGCTACTGCCGTTAAAGCAAAAATTAGCTTTTTCATCCCTGATCTCCGTTTCATCGTTATATGACAAGTTTGATTATCAACCAGTAAGTTCCATCTCAGATTGATAAGGTTCACTGCGTTTTTTGGTGTTTAAACATAATTATCAGTGTTGATAAGTTGTTAAATACAATATACAGAGATTATTAAGTTTTCTGCCAATTCCAATATCGTGAAAGGGTATTCCGAAAGGTTATAGAGTGGAAGGTAACTCAAGTGGGTAAAAGTATAAATCTGTCGAATATGGCGAGGGAACGGGTTGTGAGTTGTTCTTAGTTGCATATTGGATTTAGAAGCTGCATTATCTTCCATTACAAGTACTTATCGTTACTTGAAAAGTGTTCTATGCAAAAGGAGGTTGCTATGAATCTAAACGCTACATTCGTTTTACAAATATTATCAGTCTATTTAGTTGCAAGCATAATTTTGAGTTACTACTTGGGTAGGAGAAAAACCAGCACCCCAATTATCTCTACGCTAATTGGATTTCTATTAGCATTAATTCCACCATTAGGTCTTATCTATTTAGCCTTTCTGACCGCAAAAAGTGATCACGTACAGAAACCTTCGAATCAGTGATGGATGCAAGGGTAATAAACAGGGAAGTGAAAGTTTGTCCCGTGGTCTTGCGTAACCAAAGTGACGAGATAGAACTACTGTTGTTTCAGCATCCTTTAGCTGGCGTGCAAATTGTAAAGGGGACTCTTGAAGAAGACGACGAATCTGTAGAGAGCGCGGTATTGCGAGAACTAAAAGAGGAGTCTGGCATTTCACAAGTATCAGGTACTGAATATATGTGTTGCTGGGAAAGTGGTTACCAAGATCAACTGTGGCACTTTGTACGCTGTGACGTTATTGAAGTGTTGCCTGAGCGGTGGGATTTCTTCACACAAGACGATGGTGGGCTAACCTTCAGTTTTTTCTGGCACAAGCTTGGCAACCCTATGGAGCGTGACTGCTATAAATTATTCTCTGATGCCATCAAGAAAATCGAAAGTATGTTGGTAGCGCCGACTTCCGTGAATCATTACTGCATTTAAATCGCGACGTCATAGAGGGAAATATGCAAAAGAACATAGAAACAGACAGGTTGTTGCTCAGACCATTTGTGTTGTCTGATGCTGCAAGAGTTTCAGCTCTGGCCGGAGATAAAGTCATATCGGACATGACGGCAAACATGCCGCACCCTTATGCGCTCTCTGATGCGGAGTCCTGGATTAAAATTCATGAGCAGCTTTTTACCAGCGGTAAAGGTATTGTCTACGCTATTACGTTGAAAGAAAGCCTTGAGGTGATAGGTGCGGTGAGTTTCCCCAAGCTTGAGGAAGGCACTGGAACGTTAGGTTATTGGTTGGGTGTAGCTTATTGGGGGCATGGTTATGCCACGGAAGCGTCACAAGCCCTTATCACTTTTAGTAAACAGGAGTTTGGATTGATCAAATTGCAAGTTATGCATTTGGTCGGTAATGAACGATCCAAGTCTGTTATTCAAAAACTTGGTGTTAACTATTTGGAAAACCGCACTAATCGTATGCAAGGAGCAGAGAGAGAAGTTTGCATTTATATCTCAGATATTTAGTTTAGAAAAATGGAATATGAAAAGTAAAAAATGGATTTTTGTTGTTCTTTTATTACTAGGTGGCCCTACCTTATTGCCATTTAGTTTAGAGTTAATAGGTTTGATTGAACTGTTTGGTATGCTTGGACTATGGACCATTTACTCGTCCTACGCACAATACCTGCTCAATCACCCCCACGTTAAATATGGAATAAGTTTGGCTACAAGCTGGGACATGCAGCCACAGATGTATTTTTCTGTACAAGACTTAAAGGCATATCCTCAGTTAGCCGTACATATGCTGCCTCTCAGGAGCATTGTTTTGTGGTCGATTCACGTACTGTTTTGGGGAAGTTTAGTTGAGGTTTACGTCAGCTAATACCGACTATCACTTCAACTTTTTTGTACTTTTGAACCGCAAAGTTGCTATGACGATTCTGAGACTTTGGTCTCCTCGCTATCCTGAAGCACTTTAGCCAGCACTTGGTTATCTATGATGAATAGCCATCGGCCACGATAAGGTGTCATGTAGATAGCGTTGGTTGCTAGTGCTTGTGTCTTGTTACGTAGAATCCAGATCGTATAGCCAGGTTCTGTGTTCAGAAAGGCATTGCGCTCTTGCCTGGACGCCGGAACTAAGTTCAGCGGCTTTTCGAGTTTGCCTGCAAAACCAAAGGTATTGTGATATTTACCGATGTACGAAACAGTGTGCCCTTGCGCTTGCAACTGATGAATCTGACGACCTATCTCTGTTACATCATAGACGTTATGTAATATGGGAGACAAACTTGCCATTAAAGCCGAGAAGCTGAGCATCAGTGCACCGATGTTAAGCGCAAGGCGGTCAACCGCGGGTGCTTTCTTCCACATAAGAAGAAAAAGCAGCAACGCGGGTAACAGCCCCCAAAGGAGGTTGCCCCGTGTAATTTCAGCACTGCGAAATGCTTTTTCTATCCAGACTGGCGATGAAAAAATCGCGATGGTTATCAGAACCAATAATGCAATTACGACAGGTTCTGATTTAAGTTCTTCGGTATTCAGTCTTTTGGCTACCCAAACCGCGGCGAAAGGAAAGGCTGGCAACAAATAGTGAATTTGCTTCCCGCTGAAACAGCTGAATATCCCAACTACAAATACAAACAGGGAAAAGCAGAAGGTATCTCTTCGACCTACCCAAACCCAGGGACGACCACGCCAGAAACTGATAAGGAATAACCAGGGAAACAGTAATGCCGGCAACAGCATGATATACCAGTAAAAAGGCCGCGCGTGCGCGAAAGAGTCCTGCATCCTACCTGCAGATTGCCCCCAGAAAATGGCCTTAGCATATTCCTCTCCTCCGGATATTGCCGCTGGGACGGCCCAGAGAAGAATAATCCCAATAGAGATTCCTATTGTTTTGAGAGCCGCTATTAAAAATGCTTTGTTGATAGAAGCGGGGGATGGGTGCCAAAGTCGGGCTAACAACAAAAATGGAATAAAATAGACAAATACCACCGGCCCTTTAGTGAGAATACCCAGTCCGAGAAAGACCCCACTGAGATAAGACCATATCATCTGGTTTGTTTCGGTATATCGCCAAAAACTCAGCATCGCAAGCTGAACAAATACTGCAAGTATTAGATCAAACATGATCATGCCTGAGTACAGGAACCAACCCAGAAAACTGATCAGAACGAGGGGAGATAACCACTTCGCTTGTGGTGATTCAGGGTAAATTTTTTCAGCCAGTTTTCCTACCAGATAGAGATTAAGCAGACAAAAGCCAGGTACGATGAGCCGTGTTACTGTATCGGAAGTACCAAACAATGACCACACTGCACTGAACAGCCAGAACATAAACGGCGGTTTGTGTTCGTACGGCAATCCGTTTATATGGGGTACCAACCAGCTATTGTTGAACCACATCTCCCAAGCCACTGATACATAGCGGGTTTCATCAATGGGTAAGATTGGCCGGAACCAGATATTCACAGCGATAAAGAATAGCGCGATGAACACTGCTAGCGCAGTATATTTAATTTCCGGAGAGATGGATAAAAGCTTCTTCCTTGGTTTCATAGGTACCCTGTCTAACATTTGTTTTAAAGCGTGCCTTACGCTTACTTTATTTATCCAGCAGGTAGTGACGTTCTGAAAAGTGATAAACGTGAATTAAATCTTCAATGTTATTAATTCGATTATAAATAAGAGTTAGGCTTAATTCCTGAAAAATCAAATGCTGAGTGCTGTGTGCGGACACAACACAATGCTTATGAGTAAGAAGGTTAATTACCGAAGTTGAATTCCAAGTGACAGCATCAGCTGATTGATTGTGTCTTCCAGCCACTTTGTCAATGGAGCATTTCTCCACTTCACACCATAGACGTAGCCAAAATGACCTTCCAATGTTGGCATATCGTTATCCATATTAATGTTTGCGTAGCGGTTACCGAGTTGTTCAATCAAGTGTTTTGAGCAGGGGAACAGTAGATCTCGTTTTTCTATTGCGTCTAGAATCACACTAAGGTGAGTCGTGCGCAGTTGTATTCGCGGCATGATATCAAAGGGCTTAAGTAGTCTTGAAATGTGTTGCTCTCTTTCATTCCAGTCTTTGATGATGTGCACTGCAAAAGGATACTGAGTGAAATCATCAAGTTTCATTGTCTTGTTTGCGAGAGGGTGGTTTGCACGGCAGACGATACCAAAATGATCTTTCCCGCCTTTTCTCTGTACAAAGTGCTTAGGCAGATCCATCGGGAAGTAGTTGATCCCAAACTGTATATCGCCGCTGTCTATCTTGCTTGCCGTTGTCTCCGTCCAGTCTTCAATCGTCAGATTCAATAGCGGTGCTTTCTCCGACAACATTTGAGCCAGAGGTGCCGCAAACCACTGGCCAATAGAGCTGTTCATCGCTATGTTGACATCTTGTCTGAAGCTAGCTGGATCGAAATCTACAGTGGTCTCGACCAGTGCGCTGATTGAGTCAATAATCTCTGGTAGCTGGCTTTTAATGCGCTCCGCTTTAGGAGTCAGTGTCATCTGCCCACCGTTACGCACGAGTATATCGTCAGCTAATAACTCTCTGAGTTTTTTGAGCGAGCGGCTTATTGCAGGCTGGCTGGTGGCCAGTTTATCTGCAGTTACTGTGGTGCTTTGTGTTTCAAGTAATACTGCAAGTATTTTCAATAAGTTGTAATCAAAATTAATCATAAGTTACAAGACTGGTCTGAAATAAATTTAGTATATCAAATTTGATATGATTTGAATGTTGTTAGGTTATTTTTAATATGGCTACAGCCTCAGTATATTGTTTTCAACGAATTCAATATCAAGCAGGTTCTGTATGAAAACGTCTATTAAAACCCTTACCGCTGCATTAGGTGTTAGTTTACTGAGTGCAAGTGCTTTTGCGGGTACCAGCACCGCAGCTCTTACACAGAGTGAACAAGAGCTGGCAAAGAATGCCTACATTTATGCTTACTCAATTGATGAGGCGTATAAATTCTTTCATCGCACGGTTGTAGAAAAAGACTACCCGTTAAACCGTTTCCAGAACATTCGCCATATCGCGGATGATACGTATACAGATCACGTAACGATTAACAACGATACCCTGCACGTAATGGGTTGGCTGGATGTTGCGGCAGAGCCGGTAATTGTAAGCGTTCCTGATATGGATGAAGGTCGTTACTGGATCCTACATACCATGGACCTGGGGCACTATACTAACGCTATGTTCGGTTCGCGTACTCGCGGTACCGAAGGTGGCCAGTTCATGTTTGCTTCTCAGTCTTGGCAGGGGGAGGTACCAGAATCTGTGGATGAAGTTATCCGCGTAGATAGTAACCTGGTCAAATTGATGGGTCGTATTATGGCCGTTGGTAAACAAGACGAAAAAGTCGCACTGAACTACATGGATCAATGGACGCTTCGCACGTTATCTGAATATTTAGGTGAAAACGGACCTAAACCTGTTGAGCGCAGCTACCCGGATATTGAACATACATCATGGCTTGAGCGTGTAAACTTTGCTCTTTGTGATGGCAGTATGGCTGAAGCAGACAAAATGTGGGTTGAACAATATAAGTCAATCGGTATTGAAGCTTGCAAATATGACTTCACTGATAAGCAGCTAGAACTGGCAAAAATGGGTGAAAAAGCGGCGATGGAGCACTTGCAGGAGCTCGCGCCTGAAATGACAGATGCACGTGTACTACTTGGTACCCGTGATACGTTAAGTGATGGTGCGCGAGATCTGTTTGCTGAGGGTACTTACCTTGGTCAGTGGGGGCTTCCACCAGTAGAAGCGGCTTACCGTAAAACTGACTTCGATGCACAAGGCGTAAAATTAGATGGTAGCAAAGGCGATTACGTGATGCGTTTTAAAGCGCCAAACGTCTCTGAGTTCTGGTCAGTAACTATTTATGGCAGTGATGACCGTCTGATGGCTCATAACGAAATGAATCGCCACAGCCGTGGTGACCGCACATTAACGCCTGATGCTGACGGTTACTACACCATAACTATGAGTGCGGATACTAAGGGCAAAGAAGGCGACGCTAACTTCCTGCCAATCCCGAACAAACCGTTTTACACGATTCTGCGTTTGTACGGACCGGGTGAAGAGATTCAGAGCGGAAAGTACCAAATGCCTGAAATCGTAAAAGTGAAGTAACTCCTTTTTTGGTGAGCGCTCAACCTAACTGATTGGTTGAGCGCTTTTTTGTATATCACTTGCTACGGTTACAAGTCTGTTGAGTCTATTCGTGCCATTTTGCCCATAGTGAAATTCTGAAACCTATCTTTATCTTCCTGCATCAGAGATTAATAATAAACCCAACAAAACGCGATAGATATTTATCTATACTACTTAACACAATAAAAGGGTTTTAAAATGAAAAAGTTACTTCTACTAACAACTGGTATTCTTATGGCTTCTTCAGTATTCGCTTCAAATATTACAGTTAATGAAGAATTAAATATGGAAGTAGGTACCTATCAAAGCAAAGATCAAGCATTAAATGCAGGGTTTGATTTGTCAGATTCGCTAAAAGGCTTATCAGAATCAGACCTAAGAAATAAACTTGGATTATCAATGTATACTAATGTTAAAAATATCAGTATTGATGGTAGTAATGTGGTAATTAACGAAGTGGCTTATGCTCGTGATAATGTTCAATATCAAGCAGTTTTAAATGTCGACTACCACTTTAACGCAATGAGACTGCATGACTAAAGTATGTGTTTTTTAAAAGAAAATACATGCCTTAATGACTACCAAGAATAAATTGGGGACGTGCTCCTTGTCCCCAATATTACAAATTAGAAATTTCCATGATATAGACGTAAATTTAGTATTATTTGTATATAAGTGTTGTCCTTTAATTTACGTCATATAGCTTTCCCAGATAGGTGGGTTACCAATCGTATTTTGTACTGTTTCAATGAATAGCTTAACCAGAGGTGGCTGGTTTCGATGCGGGTACAATGCATAAAGGCCACCCGAATAAGAGATCTTGTAATCAGGCAGTAGCCTTATTAACTGCATTTCATCCATATGTTTGGTAAGCATTAATTGACCTACAATGGCATAACCTAAACCTGACTGAGCGCCGTCCATTAGCAACTCTACTTCGTTGACATGATAGCGTCCTTTAGCCGTGATGGTAACAGTATGTTCCTCTCCATCTTTAATCGACGACAGCTGAACTTTGTTCATCTGGTATGAACCATTGGAATAAATTACCGCTGGTAATGTCGCTAGATCTTCAGGCGTTTCAGGGTATCCATACTCAGCAACGAACTCTTTTGAAGCGAGTAAAAGGAGCTGATGGTTTGCAAGCTTTTTAGCTACTAGGTTAGAGTCTACAGGATCCCCAACTCTGAAAACGACATCAAAACGCTCTCCGATGAGATCAACTTTTCTATCGTCAAGTACGATTTCGACGCTGACTTGTGGGTATTTTTTGAGAAAAGTAACGATACATTGTTTAAGGTAATTACGTCCAAAAAGTGAAGTACATGAAATTCTAAGATTCCCTTTCGGTGTATCGCTAAACGTATCTGCCAGTTGACGGGTTTTATCTAAGGCATCTCTTACTTGCTGCGCCTGTTTTACTATTTCTTCGCCTGCGGGAGTGAGAGACAGTGAACGCGTTGAGCGGTTAAGCAGTCTGACACCAAGTGATTCTTCCAGTTTTCTTATCTGTTTGGATAATACCGAACGATCTATACCGCGCGCGTCCGCAGCGTGCGCGAATGAGCCTTGTTTTGAAACTTCGAGTAACAGTTCCAATCTACTTGCAAGATCCATGAGCTTCCCTGAATGATGACTTTACGTTCAATAGGAAGATATTATCAATATTTAATTTAACGTGACAATTAATTATTTGTTTTAAAATCTGGAAATAGAGTTGTATTTATAATTTCTTAATGTTTATGATTGATTTTTTTTTAGTTGATATTGAAATGACTTAAAGATAAATAGATAAATAGATAAATAGATAAATAGATAAATATAAAAAGTCGGGATGAAGTTCAGTCCGCGCTAGGAGGATCAATCTCACCTCAACGGTTGCAGTTATTATCGTTGAATCTCGGTTAAATTAATAATCGTTCCCCTAAAATTGATGGTTTTATTTGAATGTCGATTCGTACTTATATTAAGAACTGAACTCTCCACGTGGATCAATCACAAATTTCTTCGCGGTACCACCATCAAACTCAGTATAACCTTGCGGTGCTTAATCGAGTGAAATCATCTGGACGTTGACAGCATCGGCGATTTTCACTTTGTCGAAAAGAATGGATTGCATCAGACCTCGATGATATTTCATTGCAGGGTATTGGCCGATATGGAACGAGTGAGATTTCGATCAGCCTAAGCCAAAGCGCATGCTGAGGTTCCTTCCTTAGCTGCCTCCTCTTTTGCACCCGGATCATCGGTAACACAAAGACCCGGGATGCCAATTGAGCCGCCAACACGAGCCACCCGAATTGCAGAGCTGTAGCTTGATTATGAAGATGCTTCTTACATTCAGCTGAACTTGGGATACTAGCTGAAGTAAGAAGCAACGTTAAGGTCGCTGACTTTAAGAGTAGGCAGGAGCCTCACTGCACATGATGTTCTCAGCAAAATTTGATGGATCTTTTAGTATTGCACGACCAATTGCCGCAAGATCAAAACGTTGTTGTTCAAGGGATTGCTCGATGTACTCAATGGACTCGATACCGCCAACGCCAATGATTGGCACGCTAAGATCGGCTTTCTTTAGATATTCGGACTCAGAAACCAGATAACCTTCACCTCGGCGATCTTTCGGGCGGTTCCAGCCACCAATACCAGATGAAACGTCAATAATGTCAACACCAGCTTCAATAAGAAGTTGGCATACTTTGAGCATATCTTGTTGGGTCAGGCCTTCAGGGTAAAGATCTTGTCCCGGAATACGAACCATGATGCCAAGAGCAGTTTTACTTTTAATCTCTGTGACAATTTCAACGATAAGCCTCGTTCTGTTGACTAACGAACCGCCGTAATGATCACCACGCTGGTTAGTTATCGGGGAAAGAACCTGATTCAATCCGTAGCCGTGGGCGCAGTGCAGTTCTACGAAATCGAATCCCGCTTTGTCCACTCGCACAGCGGCTTTAACAAAAGATTCTGCCCACAATTCCATATCTTGAAGCGACATCGCTTTTGGTTCAGGTAGCGTTCTGTCATAGGCAGGAACAGTAATACCTGACGGAGCCATTAAATCCGGACACACATCTAACTGGGCTTTGCCACCGCAGTGAGTGAGCTGAAAACCAGCTTTTGATCCTGCGTTATGAATGACATTGGCAATTGCTGTCATACCGGGAATGCAGTTGTCACTGTGCGCACCAAGCTGGTTTGTTTCGCTTCTTCCTGTCGGATGAACGAAACTGTATTCAACCATGACCAGACCTGCGCCAGAACGCGACAGATTTTGATAGTGGTTAATGGTGTTTTCTGTCGCGAGTCCGTTCGTGTCAGCAGTTTGCGATGCCATTGGCGGAACAACGATTCTATTTTTTAGCGTGTGAGAGTTAACGTGTAGTGGAGTAAAGCGAGTCATTCTGGATTCTGGGTAATTTTTAAAGTGGTTCTATTTTAAGGTTAACCGATGATAAAATTAAGAAACATTAATTCACTATGTGTTTCCAAAATGGAAACGTAGGATTGTCTGATAATGCGGCTAAACGACTTAGCGATTTTTATCGAAGTGGCAAAAGCACCCAGTTTAAGAGAGGCGGCGAATCGATTAGATTTGCAACCCGGGACTGTGTCCAAAGTCATTAAACGAATTGAGGCTCACTACCAGCAGCAACTGTTTGCCCGACAAGGTGGTAACTGGTCGCTCACTCCCGCAGGAGAGATGCTGTTTCAGAGAGCGATTGAACTGGTCACAATCAACGACAAGATCGAACGGGAGTTAGGCAAACCACGTCGCCCTCATCTTCGTGTGAGTGGTTCGGAAGCCATATTGGGCTACTTTGTTCCCAGCCTGATTCAACGTTTATTAGACAAGCAGCACGATGCAACGATTGAAACCAAAACTTCTCAAGACCTCTCTTTGCTTCACAAGTACGAAGTTGATATTGCGCTGGTGTCGAGCCTGAGTAACCAGCTTCCAGAAGAGCGGGATATCAATGCAAGTCCGCTGAGTCGAGCAAGCTTTGTAACCGTGGCGAGTAAGCACCATCCGTTGTTTGAGAACAAGCACGACGTAATCCCCATAGACGAATTACTGGAGTATGCTTTTGTCATTCCATCCAGACCTATTTACGGGAGCATGGCCGCGCACAGAAGCTTAGATGGCTGGCATGACGAAGCTTTTAATCGCCGCATTGCCGCGAGAGTCGATACCATTTCCACGCTCACGGCATTAGTAAAGCATCAGCCTTTGCTCGCTTATCTGCCCGATTATGTCGCCAAAGAGCACGAGCTGGAGGTAATCAATGTGTCTGGCTGTCCTTATAGCTGCGAGCAAACTATTTGGTTATGCCACCATACAAAAGTCGATCATCATTGGATGCAAGTATTCCAATAACCAACTATCCAATAACCAAGCAGACAATAACAATGTCATACAATGTTGGTGTGAGCTGATGAGACTCACACTGAATCAGCAGGTAAATTACGATGAATATTGAACACCTGAAGCTGTTCGTCCGTCTGGCATCCAGCCAGAGTATCAGCATGGCGGGGCATGAATTGGGAATGTCTCCAGCAGTAGCAAGCGCTCACATTAATAAGCTTGAAGAAGGTTTAGGTGTTCGTTTGGTTCATCGAACCACACGTAAAGTCTCTCTTACTGAAGAAGGCCAGGCGTTTTTACCCTACGCGGAGGAAGTATTAGCGTCTGTAGAAGCAGCGCGAAGCGCGGTAGGTGTTGGCCATGGCAACCCAACCGGAACATTACGCGTGACTGCGCCAGCGTCATTTGGGCGCATGCACTTAATCCCTGCTTTGAAAGGGTTTATGCAGCATTACCCAGACCTTACCGTAGATTTTCGGTTTTCTGATTCGATTATAGACATGGTAGAAGGGGGATTTGACGTTGCGATTCGTGTTGCTGAACTTAAAGATTCTACTCTTGTCGCGAGAAAGTTAGCACCTGACCGGAGAATTGTTGTTGCCTCACCAGAGTACCTGGAAAAATTTGGTACACCTAAACATCCGCAAGATTTAGCGAACCATGAATGCATCATTTTAATGGGGATGGATAACTGGGTATTCAAAACATCCGATAGCGTTTTGAGTATTCGTACTAGTGGTCGCTTCAGAACGGATAATGGTGACGCGATGCGTGATGCGACGATTGACGGGCTTGGCATCTCTATTAACTCAATATGGAGTGTTTATCAGCAGCTTCAACGGGGTGAGCTGGTTGAAATCTTGCCGGATTATCCGTTGGCGATGGATGCAAGTATCTGGGCGGTGTATCCAAGTTCACGTTTAATTGCTCTGAAGGTCAGGGCATTTATCGATTACTTCGCCGAACATTTTGGTCATCCTATTTATTGGGAGACAAAATCGATCTCGGATAACAAACAATAAAACGCCTCCATCGGTGGGAGGCGTTTCAAAATCTAAATCAGAGGTTAGTTAGATAGTCTTGGTGAAAGTTCAGAGATGATCTCTTCAATTTTATTAATCACTTGCTCTGATTTTTTATCGTTAAGGGCATCTTGATGCGGCATCGAAAACGCCTCAATATCGTTATCGTAGTATGCGCCATGTGCTTGAGAAAACTCCTCTGACAGGGCTGCTCTCACTAAAATATCCGCGCCAAGACGAAGGCTTCCACCCTTAACGCCATACGCCTCCTGAACCATTTTACTGCCAAGAAATGACTTAGGGTTTACTGAAACGATCATGGCGCCGACATTTTTCTGATCCAAGCCTACAAGTCGAGACCACATTGTTAGCGCAAGCTTACTTTGAGCGTAGGCTTCCCCATCTGAGAGAGCCTTCTCTCCTGCAAGTGCGACTAAGTCGACCGTTGATTGTGCAGCCGAGGACAAGTTGACAATACGGCCAGTACGGTCAAATAGCGGCAGCAGTGATTTAGTGAGTACATAAGGTGCTATCGTGTTAACCATGAAGCGCACATCTAGCCCTTCACCAGTCCGTGTGTTTGGCGTAGAGAATATTCCCGCATTGTTGATGAGTACGTCCAATTTGCCAAACCGCTCTGCCACCTCTACAACCATCTTGTTGACGTTACTGAGAGTGGAGAGATCCGCAACAATACTTTCTACTTTTCCAGTTCCTAACTCTGATAGTTCTTTTTCAACACTCTGTACTTTGACGTCATTGCGGCCATGAATAATGACGTGGTGTCCTTTTTCTAACAATAACTTAGCGGTCTCTAAGCCAATGCCATCCGTTGAGCCAGTGATAAGAATAACTTTTTGCATAAACAGGACTCTTGTGAGTTTTTCGTTGGTCATGCGATCAATTATAGAAAGTGCCAATTTTGGCGACTACACCGAGGAAATAGAAAACACTTTCTTGCGAAAATTGAAAGCCAGCTGCTTAATCTTGCTTCTTTGTAAGGAGAGGAGTGTAAATCTATTTTCAATAAAATCTATAAAGTGATTTAAAGCCAGTAGGTATTATCAAATTTTTAGTATGACGGTAATATTGGCGTCACTGGCGAAGAGCTCCTGGATAAAACACAAAGAGTTGCTTCTATATGATTGTATTTAAATAGGATATGAAAATGTCTCATCAAGTAATCACAGATCTGAATCGTCGCTACACTGCAAAAAAATATGATGCAGAGAAGCGCATCTCTCAAGAAGATATGACAATCATAAAAGAGGCGATTCGTTTATCAGCATCATCAATTAACTCTCAGCCTTGGAAATTTATCGTACTAGAGAGTGATGAAGCGAAGCAGCGTTTTCATAATACGTTCGCGAATATGCACCAGTTCAACCAGCCTCATGCCAAAGAAGCGTCACACACGATCCTTCTGGCACACGACCCTAAGTTTACTAAAGAAAAGTTTGCGAAGCGTGTCGATGCGGAAGTGACTTCGGGGCACCTACCCGCAGAAATGTACGACCGATTTATGGGCGCTTATGCTTTTGCGGAAGCAAATACAGACGAAGCCGGTTACAACGGTAATTGGACGAAAGCTCAAGTGTACATCGCTCTTGGTAACTTACTACATACGCTTGCACGACTTGGCATTGATTCAACACCGATGGAAGGTGTCGATTCCGCTCTGATTGGTAAAGAGTTCAAAGAGGAACTAGATGGGCATGTGTGTGAGGTCGCTCTGGCGATTGGTTACCATATGGATGAAGAAGACTACAACCATGGTTTGCCAAAAGCACGTCTGGCGTTAGATGACGTCATCACCACGTTATAACCTGACAAGCTAGCCTTTATGAGCCAGTGTTATCGACACTGGCTCTATTTTTATTCACAGAACTGACACTGAAACTTTGTCGGGTCATTCTGGCTCTAGTGAACGTTCAATCACCTGAATTATCTGCTCATAGCGCCGAGCAAGAGGTAAATTGAGCTTACTCACCAAATAGACTGGCTCTTTGATGTTTGAATCAACATCTAGGATTTTTAGATGCTCTCGGGATGGAAAGAGGTCAACACACAATTTAGGGACGACAGTAAATCCGATCCCTTTAGCCACAGGAACTAATATCTGATGGACTTGGTTTATATAACTTTGTACTGAGATTTTTCCTAAATCCAATTGCTTAAGATATTCATTGTTAGATTGGCTTACGTAGGTATGGAAATAGTGGTCTAAATCCGGGTGACGAACGACCCCTAAGTCTTTTAGTAATGTATCTAACGGTAAACTTAAGTCAGCGGAAGAGGGAACGACAAGTGCAAGAAACTCTGAGCCTACAACTCGGCTCGAAAAATACTTCTCGTTAGGCTTTTTGGTGACGAGCCCGATATCTAATGACCCTTTCTGAATTTGTTCCAGAATACGGTGGTTTGGTGTGGCTTCTAACTCAATGGATAAGCCGGGGTTCGCGGACTGCAATGAGAGTAGTTCCGGATAAATCAACCAAGCAAAAGTGCCGGAACAGCCAATAGTACAGCGGCCACGAAAAGGTTCGTCATGTCCCAAACTTTGCAGCAGGTCAGACTCTTCTTCAAAGTGCTTCACAGCGTAGTCGTAAACCTTTCGCCCGTACGTCGTGAGTTCAAACGTCTTGTTAAATCTCTTTATTAAGGGGTAGCCACAAGCTGCTTCTAACTTATTAACGTGCTGACTTACCCCCGGCTGAGTCATATGAAGCACCTCGGCCGTTTTGGTGAAGTGGCCAATATCGATCAGGGTTTTAAAAGTTTTGAGCCAAATAGGATTAAGCATGAATAACAACCAGTGATTATAATTTAAAGTTATCAAAATAATAATATATGATAATTTTTATTTAGGCGTAATGCACTCTATTGTGTACCCACATTCAATTTGCCGCCCAGGCCATTTTCAAACACTTACTTGCTGCGGTTGGTATTAGAGGTACTGATATGAAAGATTTAATGTTTCAAACCATTCAACTTGGTGAGCTAACTCTTGCTAACCGTATTGTTATGCCGCCGATGACGCGCTCTCGTGCGAGTCAGCCTGGCAACGTGGCGAATGAGATGATGGCAGAGTACTACGCACAACGTGCGAGTGCGGGTTTAATTGTTGCGGAAGGCACACAGATTTCTCCTATGGGTCAAGGCTATGCCTGGACTCCGGGCATTTACAGCCAAGAGCAAGTTGACGGTTGGAAACTGGTTACAGATGCTGTTCATGAAAAAGGTGGTGCAATCTTCGCTCAGCTTTGGCACGTTGGCCGCGTTACACACCCTGATAACATCGGCGGCAATCAACCAATTTCATCTTCGGCGCTTAAAGCGGAAAACGTAAAAGTGTTTATCGACAATGGCAGTGACGAACCAGGTTTTGTAGATGTCGTTGAGCCGCGTGAAATGACCAAAGAAGATATCAAGCAAGTCGTTGCTGAATATCGCCAGGCTGCACTTAATGCGATTGAAGCGGGTTTCGATGGTATCGAGCTACATGCCGCTAACGGTTACCTGGTAAACCAGTTTATTGACTCAGAAGCGAATAACCGAACTGACGAATACGGTGGCAGCATTGAAAACCGTTTACGTTTTCTGGGCGAAGTAGTTGAAGCCATGACAGATGCTATCGGTGCTGATCGCGTCGGTGTTCGTCTGGCCCCGTTTACTTCATTAAACGGCACCGTAGACAAAACGCCGGTTGAAACGTACACCGCTGCAGCAGCATTACTTAATAAACTGAATGTGGTTTACATGCACATTGCGGAAGTAGACTGGGATGATGCACCTGACACGCCAGCAGAGTTTAAGCGTGCCGTACGTGATGCATACCAAGGCGTGATTATTTACGCGGGTCGTTATGACAGCGAAAAAGCAGCAAGTGCACTAGATGCAGGTGTAGCGGATATGATCGGCTTTGGGCGTCCATTTGTTTCGAACCCTGATCTACCGAGTCGTATTCAAAATGGTTACCCACTAGCAGTGCATGATCCGGCAACCCTGTTTGGTGGTAATGAAAAAGGCTTAACTGACTACCCGGAGTACTCAGCTTAACACCAATTGCATCGCTAACTGATTTTAAAGCCTCTTCGTTGAGGCTTTTTTCATTCTGATTCTTAGCTATTTTTCCTATACAATTCAATCACAACTCACTGAAGCAACTTCGTATAGGGATCTCTTAATGCTTCTTGAAGCCACAATATGGATATGGCTACCACTTTTGCTCGCGATAGCGGCGGCGTTTACCCGACACAATAAAGTGATGCTCTTTTTGCTCGGCGTGACGTTAGTGAGCGCGCTTGTCGTTAACCGAATTGAGCCTGTTGCGCTTATTACCTCTCTAGTTGTTCTTGCTACCGCATATCAACTGCCTACACTTGCTGGCAAGCCACAAGGAAAACCACTTTATTTGTTCGGTTGGGGCGTTGTGCTGATTTGGTGCGCTATGCTGTTTCTCCATCTCATGCCGGGGTTTAACAATCTGAAAGTGCTCGATAAGGTGGTATCGGGTCCCCAAAGTCTTCCAATTTCGATGTATTTGAATCTGGATAAACCGCTCGCTTTTTTTGCGCTTCTTTTCGCGTACCCGAACTTATTGGGAGAGGCTAAACAGGTCGACTTTAAACGTGTTCTTTCCATTGTTGTACCATTGCTTGCGTTATTACCAGTTGCGAGTTTTCTTGGTGCACTGAACGTAGAGTTGAGTCTGCCAAGTTGGTGGTGGTTATTTGCAATCAATAACTTGATGATCACCTGTGTGGCAGAAGAGGCGTTGTTTAGGGGCGTTATACAACAATCACTGAGTCGACGTTTTAGTTGGAAGATTGGTCTGGCCGTCGCGAGTATCTTGTTTGGATTTGCTCATATTGCTGGTGGCTGGCTATTAGTTGTATTCGCGACACTTGCGGGGCTGGGGTATGGATTAGTTTTCCATGTCACCGGACGTTTATGGTGTGCGGTCTTAGTACACTTTCTTTTCAACTTTGTGCATTTGCTTGTCTTTACGTATCCGGCTTTAGCGCACTAATTCTATGATTAGTCGGGTAAATTCGAAGAAGCACTGTGGCCGATTATACTGATCGTAGTAAATAACTGGCCACAATGGTTAAAGTGGTTTGGTTGTATAGTGCGATTACACCGCTAACTCTTTTGAAGTTTCAATGTAAATATCGCGCAGTTTTAACGATATTTCACCAGGCTTCCCGTTACCAATTGGCTTGTCGTCAATCGCTACTACCGGCCAGACAAAAGTTGTCGCAGAGCTGATAAATGCCTCTTTTGCCTGATAAGCCTCTTCTATAGTGAAGAAACGCTCTTCGATGGTTAAGTTCATGTCTTTAGCGAGAGTCATTAGTGATGCACGTGTAATGCCGTGCAAAATATCATTGCTGAGAGGGCGGGTGACTAACACATCATCCTGGGTGACAATATAAGCGTTACTTGAACCGCCTTCTGTCACATAGCCGTCTTCAATGAGCCACACATCTTCCGCACCAGCAGCGTATGCCGCTTGTTTTGCCAAGCATGCAGGCAACAAACTGGTCGTTTTAATGTCACGACGTCGCCAGCGAATGTCATCAAACGAAATCACTTTGATCCCGGTCTGAACCTTTGGATTATCAATTAAGCTGCGAGATTGGGTAAACAGCACCAGTGTGGGTTCAATATCCTCGCCATAAGAGAACTCGCGATCACCTTCACTACCACGGGTTAACTGTAGGTAGATACCGCCTTCTACTAAGCTATTTTTTTCAATCAACTGTCGTTGAATATCCATCAACTGCTCGCCTGTTACCGGCATTTTTATACCCAGCTCTTTAGACGAACGCTCTAAGCGGGCGAGGTGGCCTTCATGGTCAATCAACTTTCCATCTAACACTGCTGTCACTTCGTAGACAGCATCTGCGAAAAGAAACCCTCTATCAAATACTGAGATCTTTGCTTCACTTTCAGCAATATACTCTCCGTTGAGATATACAATTCGTTCCATTATTTTCTCCTTACCCCCACAGTTCACTGCGGAAAGGCAGCATAGAATTATTTTCAAATTCAAAGCCGTGCTCGATATCTTTGCTCAGCAGTAACGGGCCGTCTAAATCGACGACTTCTGCACCTTGGGCGACAACAAATGCGGGAGCCATACTTAATGAAGAGGCCACCATACAGCCGACCATGATTCGTAACCCCGCTGCTTCTGCCTGTTCTTTAAGGGCCAGTGCCTCAGTCAGACCGCCAGTTTTATCCAGCTTAATATTGATCATGTCGTAGCGACCAATCACCTTTTCTAGGCTCATGCAGTCATGGCAAGACTCGTCGGCACAAATCGCAATCGGACGTTCAAGACCATCAAGCATGTAATCTTCGTCTGCATGGAATGGTTGCTCGATCATCGAAACATCAAGTTTTTGCAGTTCAGGAATGAGCTGTTGATAGGCTTCTATCGTCCAGGCCTCGTTTGCATCAACAATGATTACCGAATTCGGTGCACCGCGGCGTACCGCCTGAACACGTTCCAGATCGTCGGGACCGCCTAACTTCAGCTTAAGCAGTGGTCGGTGAGAATGCTCTATCGCCTTTTTTTCCATGTTTTCTGGTGTATCAAGTGAGAGGGTATATGCGGTGGTTAGCTCTCCACCGACTGTATCAACCTTCTCCCAGATAGATTGCTTGTCTTGCTTGCACTCCAAATCCCACATGGCACAGTCAACCGCGTTGCGGGCTGCGCCTGACGGTAACAATGGCTGTAAATCATCACGGCTTAGTCCTGCTTCAATTTCTGGAATAATCCCTTCGATCTGAGCCAGGACATTTTGAATAGACTCGCCGTATCGGGCATAAGGGACGCATTCTCCGCGCCCTTTGATGCCTTGGTGTTCGATTTCTACAATGATGGTTTCAGCGTGGGTTTTACTACCGCGAGAGATAGTAAAACTACCAAGAATAGGCCAACTTTTTGTATACAGAGTTACCTTCATTACAGCTCCGCTAGTTTTTCTACAATACGAGCAACACCCTGACGGAATGGGTCGACAACAGGTAAGCCGACTTCAGATTCAACTTTATCCATGTATTCCAGTGCTTCGCGTTCTGCCATGCCTGAAGTATTGATCGACACGCCGACAAATTGCACATGAGGGTTAGTTAACTTGGCGGTAGCAATATTGGCTTCCATACACGTTTTGATGCCTGGTAACGGATATTCTGGCAGACCACGCATATGTAATCTTGTTGGTTCATGACACAAAACTAAAGCGTCAGCTTGTGAGCCATGGATTAGTCCCGTGGTTACGCCAGCAAAAGAAGCGTGGAATAACGAGCCCTGACCTTCGATCACATCCCAGTGTTGTGGATCATTGTCTGGAGCGATGGTCTCGATTGCTCCGGCGATGAAATCCGCGACAACGCAGTCTGCACTGACACCGTCACCGGTAATAAGAATTCCGGTTTGACCCGTTGCACGGAAATCAGCGTTAATGCCACGTTCTTTCATCTCTTTTTCAATTGCCAGAGAGGTGTACATTTTACCTACCGAACAATCTGTACCGACAGTAAGCAGACGCTTACCAGAACGCTTCTTACCGTTACCCACCGGATAAACCTGTGTCGGGTAACGCACATCAAACAGGCTGCAACCGTTTTTCTCTGCACATTCAACCAACTCTGGAATGTCATTGAGTTTGTTGTGCAATCCAGCAGCGATGTCCATGCCAGCTTCGAGTGCTTCTACCAGCACTGAAATCCACTCTTTAGAAATCACACCACCACGGTTAGCCACGCCAATAACTAACGTTTTAGCTCCAGCTTCAACCGCTTGGGCAACATTAAGGTCTTCAAGACCTACATCAGCATTACAGCCTTCCAGGCGCAACTGGCCAACACAGTACTCAGGACGCCAGGTTTTGATCCCCTGAGCTACTTTTGCTGCTAAAGCGTCGGCAGCGTCACCCAAAAATAATAGGTAAGGTTGTTTTAGTTCCATCTTATGTTCACTCCATGTTGTAAATCCGTTGATGAAGTAGCTATTAATTTTGCTACTAAATACAAACTACAGTGCAAAATTCGTGACAGCAACATCAATAAATATGGCAGAATATTTAAAGTATAAGCAATGAAAGTTACTTTCATGCAATATTTATTCAATTGTAGCCATTGTTGTGAATATGTATTCAGCGTGTCATTTTTTCATAATATTCTGTTTTCAACTTTTCGATCAGACTTTATTTGAAGCTGATATGTGAATTAACAACAGATTGTTTTATGACGCAGTGAATTCCACGTCTTATCTATAAAATTGGGTAGTGTGATTACATTGGTTGTTTATACCAGCTGTAAGTGGATTAATAGATGATTCTATTATGTGACTTAATTCAAGCTTTGTTGCTTATGGCAGTAGTTAAAGCTCTCTGTTCTTTCTGAATTTTTATATTTTATGCACCAAAATGAATCTAAATGTTCATTGTTGGTGCATAAAGTGCTAATTTATGTACAGGTTAGATAGGTAGTGTCTAGCTGGTATGAGTTTTAGGCTACAAAAATTCAGATCCTTTAATTTTATTTTATTCTGTGATTGTTATATTTTATGAAATATAATGCAGGTTTGAATGCGGCGATTTAGAACTTATGGGATGCATTTTTAGTTAGTCTATTTAACTGTAAAATTAGAAATTTCCAATTATATGCACTGGCTTGATAATTAAAGAGGAGATGGTCTGTATATTGCTGAGGTGAATTTTAGGTTATTTACAACGCACAACTAGAAAAGCGTTGGTTGAGCTGTCATGGATGAACACAAACCAATCGGGATATGTAAATAGTCAGGTCTTCGCGAAGGGATATTGCTTAGAAAGACGAAGATGTTGTTATGAGAGAGTCTGATAATAACATCTGAAACCTAGCTATCAGCGATGATAACCAGCAAGAGTGATTAGATACCTGCTTTGATTGGTATATTACTAGGGACGAGTGAATGATCACTGCTGAAGCCGTTATCAATCTAAAAGCATTGAGCGATAACTACAATTTACTTAAGGAAAAGTGTGCCAACAAATCGGTTGTTGCTGTTATTAAAGGTGACGCTTACGGGCATAATGCAGTAAAAACCGCTCAAACACTTAAGCAAGCAGATATGTTTGCTGTTTCTCGTATCGAAGAAGCGCTGGAACTGAGAAGCGAAGGCATAAAACAACCGATACTGCTCCTTGAGGGCTGTTTCTGTATTGACGACCTCGAAACGGCAGCTCGTGAAGGTTTCCACACTGCGATTCATTGTAAAGAGCAGTTGGAGGATCTTAAGCAAGCGGATATCGTTCAGCCAGTTACGGTCTGGCTCAAACTTGATACAGGAATGCACCGGTTGGGAATTCATCCCGCTGAGATTACCGATTACGTCCGACAGATCGAAGCGACCAATAAACTCGCCGGGCCTGTCGGATTCATGAGCCATTTTAGCTGTGCTGACAATATGTCTTCTTCCAAAACACAGCATCAGATAGAGTTGTTTTTGTCACAGACCTCCGGCTTTCCCGGGCCTAAGACCCTGGCGAACTCAGCTGGGATTTTATACTGGAATGACTCTCACTTAGATTATATGAGAGCAGGTATTTCTCTTTATGGAATCAGCCCTAATGAAAATGAAACGGGTAAGCAGCATGGCTTGCGCTCCGCAATGGCGCTGAACTCTAGACTGATTGCCATTCGTGAACATAAGGCGAATCAACCTGTCGGTTATGGTGAAAGCTGGCGATCAAATCGTGACACTTACATCGGCGTTGTTGCAATGGGGTACGGGGACGGGTATCCGAGAAATGCACCAGAAGGCACACCGGTTTACATCAACGGGCGCATTGTACCGATTTCTGGCCGTGTTTCTATGGATATGGTTACGGTGGATCTAGGCCCTGACGCATTAGACACCGTTGGAGACAAGGTTGAGTTTTGGGGGGATAACCTGCCTATTGAAAACGTTGCAAAATACATAGGTACCATTCCCTATGAGCTCGTCATCAAATTGACCAAGCGAGTTCGAAAAACTTACGTGGAAGCTTAGCGACGAGCTCCTACATTTATTTTCCGCGCAGTATGTGGTTCGCAAACCGCGCTCACTTTTGGTGGCCTAAAATGGCGGCAATAATTAATCCGATGCCGATTCCTGCAATAAGAGAGCCGACAAAAGCAAGCGCGGAGTGCTGGATAAAGATCATTCCCACACCTAAACCAAGTAATGTTCCGCCACCTATAGCCCAATTACTTTTATCTTTTATTTCATTATTCATTTCACGACTCCTTGAGCGTTATACCTTAACTATAGCCAAGGATCAGGCCTGTGGATTCTGCTAAATAAAAGGCAGTGAAATACGCGCTCTTAATATAAGCGAAACACAGATATAAGCTAAAATTAGAGTAAAAGAACTTATTGTTCAGAATGTGATTCTGCATTGTGCAAAAAGCTATCGATTTACTTAGCTAATGGGTAAGCGATAACGGATGAGCTGGCAGGTCAACAATATAAGTGTAAGGAGCCAACATGTTTGAGATTTTTACCTCTCTCGCTGACTGGATGACTTACCAACTGTTTTCTTTACAGCCGGGTACCAAGCTGGCGGATGCGATTCACTTCTTTATTGAAGATGTAAGCAAAATCATGGTGTTACTGGTGGTCATGATTTATGTGATAGCGCTGTTTAGAGCGTCGTTAAATGTTGAGAAAGTACGGCATTATTTAGCGGGTAAACGACGGCTGTTCGGCTATCTTGCCGGCAGTTTTTTTGGTGCCATCACTCCGTTTTGTTCCTGTTCTAGTATCCCAATATTTCTGGGGTTCACCTCCGCAGGTATCCCGATAGGCATTACGATGGCGTTTCTTATTACTTCTCCGTTAATCAACGAAATTGCCGTGTTGCTCCTATTCAGCCTACTTGGATGGAAGTTTACGGTCATGTACGTCGTGGTCGGAATGCTAATTGGCATTTTGAGTGGTTGGTTACTTGATGTTATCGGTGCCCAACGCTGGTTACAGCCACTGGCGGCCAAGGCAATGAATAAGGGCAAGAATTTTCAGCCCAGCAACGTTTCTCAAACCGATAGCGAGAGCTCCGGGATAACAATGTCTGAGCGTCATGTGTTTGCGAAGCAGGAAATGCAGGAGATCGTCGGACGCGTTTGGAAATGGGTGTTTATCGGGGTCGGTATCGGTGCGGGTTTACACGGTTTCGTGCCTGATGGTTGGATACAAACCTACTTAGGAGCAGGGCAGTGGTGGTCGGTTCCTGCTTCTGTTCTGCTTGGTATACCACTCTATTCGAATGCCACTGGCGTAATACCCGTGATGGAAAGCCTGCTGCAAAATGGGCTGCCAATCGGTACTACATTAGCGTTTTGTATGAGTACGGTCGCGGCAAGTATCCCAGAGTTTGTCATGCTGAAACAAGTGATGCAGTGGAGGCTTCTGGGCATGTTATTCGGGCTACTACTGTTTGCATTTACGTTGATGGGATGGATATTTAATTTACCACTGTGGCAATTTTAGGAGGCGAAGATGAAAGTGTTTAAAGTGTTGGGTTCTGGTTGCGCGAACTGTGTTAATACGGCGAACCTGATTGAGAAAATCGCGGCAGAGCAAGGGGTTGAAGTGCAGGTTGAAAAAGTGACTGATATGGAAGCCATTATGAACTATGGTATAATGACGACTCCCGCTGTAGTGATGGATGACGAAGTCGTGCATGCCGGTGGTGTCCCGCAAGCGGACAAAGTTCAGTCCTGGCTTGTTTCCTGATGATGAATCCAAAGGCTGTAATGAACAGCCTTTGGAGGTTACTCAATCGTATTAGTTTAGATTAAGAGCTCACACTGTGTTTTGGCAGTTCGTTATTAGTTGAAGCGATCAATCGCAAACAGAGACAAGTTGAATTCAGGCGTTTTTTCCAGAGCCATATCCGCAACTACTTCACCAATCACGCTGGCAAACTTAAATCCATGCCCTGAAAATCCCGAGGCAATAATCACGTTAGTATTACTTGGGTGATTATCAATTATAAAGTTTTCATCGGGTGTTCGGGTATACATACAGGTCTTACCGAACTTCAGCGATTCCACTCTTGGCATATGTTTATCAAGTATTTGCTGAAGATCGGTTGCATCGGTTTGCTCCTCGAAAGGGCTGATCGCCTCGTTCGGATCTTGAACTTCACCTAGATCATGGCGGCCAATCTTTAACCCCGCGCCGTCAATGCTCGGAAATCCATAGTAAATTCCGTCTGGCGTATCAAATGAAAAGGCAGGGAACGTACCTTGTCCGTAAAGCGTTTCTGGTGCGCTATACCAGGCAAATGTTTTGCGTACCGGAGTGATTGGAAGTGTCAGATCCAGCATATCCATTAAATCATTCGACCATGCCCCGACAGAGACGACTAACTTTTTCGCCTGGAATGCGTTGCCGTTGGCGGTCACCGTAACTGAATCATCGTTAAGTGTAATGTCAGACACTTTGTGATGAGTCAGTAGGGTCGCGCCTTCATTTAATGCAAGATCACGATATGCCTGAATACAATCTTCAACTCTCAGAACACCGGATGTCGATTCAAAACAACCAATATATTCTGGCGGCAGGTTAAGCCCTTCAAAACGTTGGTTCGCGTCTTCTGCACTTAAAATTTCTAGTGGGAGCTGGTGCTTCTTTGCACTGGTAATTAGCATGGAGATAAATGGGGATTTTTCTTCACCAATGTTGAGAACGCCAGTTTTCAGAAACAGTGGCTTCCCTGATGATTTCTCCAGCTCACCCCATAGCTCCTGAGCTCTTAATGCCAGTGGTACGTACTCTTCGCCTTCTCCGTAGGCGTGGCGAATAATACGTGTCTCACCATGATGGCTCGCGTGTGAGTGTGGTGGATCAAACGCATCAAGAAGAAGTACTTTTTTCCCCTGTTTAGCTAAGAAATAGCCAGTGGACATTCCCATCGATCCAGCACCGACAACAATCACATCATACTGCATTATTACTCCATTAACGTTCTGTACATGTTCCGCGACTGTACCATATCTCAACTGATTGAAAAGACGTTGCTATCATCGAAATCAATGATGGTAGATCTTGACTTACGATGTCTGTATCGTTGCGGATTAGCATTCTATCAGTACGCGCTGAACATTTTTTCGACTCCTGGGAAGTAACATGGACAATTTCACCTATTTTAATCCAACCAAAATTAACTTTGGTAAAGGCCAAATCTCGACCATTAAGGAAGAGATCCAACCGAGCAAGAGAGTCTTGCTTACTTACGGTGGTGGCAGTATTAAGAACAACGGCGTATATGAGCAGGTCATGACAGCTCTAGAAGGACACACTGTATTTGAATTCGGTGGTATAGAGCCTAACCCGCATTACGAGACGTTGGTGAAAGCCGTTAAAGTTGCCAAGGAAGAGCAGGTCGACGTGATTCTTGCCGTTGGTGGTGGCTCGGTTATTGATGGCAGCAAGTTCATCGCCGCCGCAGCGTGTTATGAAGGTGATTACTGGGACATCATCGAGACCGGAGGTGGCTGTATAGAACAAGCACTTACACTAGGATGTGTGCTGACGCTGCCAGCGACCGGATCTGAAATGAACCGAAACGGTGTTATCACCCGAGCAGAGACACAGGACAAGATGTCATTCGGCTCTGAACATGTTCGCCCTGCTTTCTCAGTCTTAGACCCGGAAACTACGTATTCTTTACCTGCACGACAGATTGCTAATGGTGCTGTAGACAGCTTCGTACACATTATGGAGCAGTACCTAACTTACCCTGTTAATGCAAAAGTTTCAGACCGGTTTGCAGAAAGTTTATTATTGAACATATTAGAAGATGGTCCGCTCGCTCTTGAAACACCGAATGACTATGAAGTGCGTGCAAACCTGATGTGGACGGCGACCATCGCACTCAACGGCACACTAAAGTGTGGGGTGCCTACCGACTGGTCTACTCATGCTATCGGCCATGAGTTAACCGCGCTGTACGGGCTAGACCATGCGCAGACCCTTGCAATTGTTCTTCCTGCAATGTGGAAATACAAAAAAGAGCACAAGCGCGGCAAACTGCTGCAATTTGCAGAGCGTGTTTTCAATATCACGTCTGGCACAGATGAAGAGAAAGTTGATGTGGCCATTCAAAAGACGGAAGAGTTCTTCAATCTAATGGGTACCCAAACCAGGCTATCTGCATACGGTTTGAGTGAAAAAGATATCCCGGCAGTAAAAGATAAGCTTATTCAACATGGGATGCTGACAATGGGCGAGCACAAAGATATCACCCCGGAAGATGCAGCAGAGATATTAAAGTTAGCACTCTAACCCGGTAACCTGCCACTCCCTCAGAAACACTGAGGGAGTGGTGGCAAATGTGCGCGATCTCATCATTCGTTCAGGGATTATCGTTTTTTATGATCGTTTTTCTTCTCCCCAAATGTGATCTATCGCAAATTATTCTTGTGTGAATTTTTTGTTATCTCAATCGGAGTAATTCTCTTTTGCGTCTCGATTTTCTTTGAAAGGGCGTATGAGTGTTTTTTATACACCGTTTCCATATTTAATTGATAAAACAGTTGTTTAATGACTTTTTATAGCTTTATTACTGTGGGGTAACCCTCGAAGTCTGGTGCAATAAACCAGTCTCATTGTGGAAGGAGTAGGAAGTACGCCTTGATTTTCATCCTTGAGTAAAACCTCAAAGGGTGAGGGGGTCTTAGCAATTGCACTTATAATTTTTACTATTGAATCCGCTCACAACGATTCGAAAATAAAACTAGCAGCAACATGTGGGCGGAAGTTAGTAGGAGAAAAACATGAGTGGCTTACATGAAATGCAATCGGCAGGTGCGAATGTAATTTTGCATGCTTTTGATTGGAAGTATGCTGACATTGCCCGACGTGCAAAAGAGATCCATGAGTTAGGTTATGGTTCTGTACTGGTCTCTCCACCAATGAAAAGTGCCAACGATGAACGTTGGTGGCAGCGTTATCAACCTCAAGATTACCGTGTTATCGACAATGCCCTCGGTGACACTCAAGATTTTATCCATATGGTGCAGGAGCTGGGCCGTTTTGGCGTTCTTGTTTACGCAGATGTCGTATTTAACCATATGGCGAACGAAGCGCATATGCGCTCAGACCTACAATACCCACGCCAGGAAGTTCTTGACGAATACCAGAAGAATGCAGAGAAATACCAGGCACTGAAGTTATTTGGTGACTTATCTGAACCTCTTTTTACCGAAGAAGATTTTACTGAAGCATTTGGTATTAAAAACTGGAAAGACAAGTGGCAAGTTCAAAACGGCCGTATTACCGGCGGTCCAACCGATCCAGGGTTACCTACGCTACGGGTCTGCGATCATGTTGTGGAGCAGCAACGCTCGTATCTAAAAGCGTTAAAAGAAATAGGCGTAAAGGGATTTCGGATTGATGCTGCCAAGCATATGACGCTTGAGCATCTTAAACTCGTCTGGACTGAAGATATTACCCAAGATGTCCATATCTTTGGAGAGATCATTACGGATGGCGGGGCAACGGTAGAAGAGTATCAGATTTTTCTTGAGCCCTATTTACAAGAAACACGCTTAGGCGCGTATGACTTCCCGCTGTTTTCTACCATTTTTAAAGCGTTTTCGAAACGGGACAGTTTTAAATTACACTGATAGACCCTTATTGCTTTGGTGAGGCGTTATCACCGGGACGAGCGATCACCTTTGCCGTGACTCACGATATCCCAAATAATGACGTGTTCCTTGAACTGATTATGGATGAAGAAGCTGAATGGCTGGCCTACGCGTACATTTTGGGCCGTGATGGTGGCGTTCCATTGATATATACCGACTTAGATACGAGTGGTATCAAGGGGCGTGACGGAAAACCAAGGTGGCAAAACGCCTGGTGTGATCCACGCATGGCGACCATGATTAAGTTCCATAACCTAGTACATGGCGAACCAATGAGTGTTATCGAAGGTAACGATGACATGCTGGTCTTACAGCGTGGTGATAAAGGTATCTTGGTGCTCAATAAATCGACCCGCCCACAGTCGCTCTCTCTTGCAACAGAGGGTGATTGGCTGGATATGGTTTCTGGCAGCAAGATTGGTTCTGGTATGGAAACAAAAGTGCCAGCCAAATCTTCCATGTTGTTGGTACCTGCAATCTAAAGGGCATAGATTGAACCATTGAGCTGAATACACGGCTTATCTGTTGTGTATCAGCTCTCTCGTTTGATTTTGTTTGACGTTGTATCCGGCGTTAAACAAGCTCGCTTAAGCGAAACTTGGGTTTTAATACGCCAAGAACGCCCAATCCTCGATGAGGTGAGTGCGTTCGTTTAAACCTGCTGAGCTTGCTTGCGGTATTGGTTCGGTGACATGTTGGTATGCGTGCGGAAAAAACGCGAAAATACAGATTGTGAGGAGAATCGGGTCAGTTCGCTGATCTCGTTCATACTTTTGTTGGTTTCAGTAAGGAGTTTAACGGCTTTATCTAACCTAACTTTATTAAAAATATCGGTAAAACGTTTGTTCTCTTCACCTAACTTTTTGTTTAGTGTCCAGCGACTCATTCTTAACTTTTTACAGACTTTTTCTAAGGTTTTTTGGTCACAAAAAAACTCATTGTCTGATACAAATAAAATCACCATATCTTCAACGATATGAGAAAACTTGTTATTACTTAATTCTTTTTTGATCTTGTTTAAATTGTTTTTCTGAAGTTTATAGAGATTCTCATTGAATAGGTTGTTTCTCTCGGTAAGTGTAGAAGATTTAACGATTAAGTAGTTTTCACTCTGGCCAAATAAACATTTGGTATTTAGCTTTTCATTGACGGCATGATGCGGAACATAGTTTGTATGAGTTAAAGAAACTGAGTATTTACCGTTAGGAATATATTGATGAATGATTTCCTGAATGAAGACAAAATTTGATAATGCACTGGAAATCATTTTGTTTGGGCCTGTATCCTTATACGTTATCTTCATTGTGTCGTTATTTATCTGTACTTCACATTGATCACAAGTTCCGATTAAAGCGCGATTTTCTATAAAGCTTTCTATGGCAGATTTAGCCGAAGATTCATTGATGCATAAGCTGAACAGTTCAGGAAACATAGAGTACATGCCATCTAACCCTGAATCTTTGAAGAATAATTTCTGGTAAGGCATAAACTCTTCAAGAAGAGCGTAATGTGAGGAAGATGATATTCTTCCGTACTTCTTACTTAGGACATGCTTGTTTATACCACATTTCTTTATGAGCTCGTCTGTGTTCCTTCCCAATGTCGATAAATGCTCCAACATGGCAGAGGTGAGTACATTAGAAACGTTTCCATTCATTATTCGTCCTTTTATTTGCTTTATAAATGAACAAAGCTCAACCAACAACATAGTATCTGTTATCTTTTTTGCCTTAATAAAGAAATGAATTAGTGATCTATTGCCAAAAATGTATTTGCCTAATTGATTAAATATGAATCGAGATCAGATTCTAACGCGTGATAGGTGGGATTTTATTTAATGGGATAGGTAAAAATTAAAAAGCCCGAAAAGTTCGGGCTTTTATTTGGTTTAAGAGGATTATTCTTTAATTGTAATAATTTCCTCCTCCGTTATGCCGTCTTCTAATGACAACGCATTCTTGATCGTTTTACTAACGACAATCTCTTTGTTAACCGTAAATTGTACTGATGGTGCAGCGCTACCTGTGAAATCACCAAACACATCTGAAGACGGAGCTACATAAACGGTGTAAGCGCCGGGTTCGACAATCCACTGATTGCTGTCGGTATCAAAGCTCGCAAGGATGTTAGCAGGGATATCGAAACTCAGTGTTTCTGACTGACCTGCTTTTAGCAGCGCTGTTTTATTGAATGCTTTAAGCTCGATGGTCGGTTTTTTCAGTTTCACTTCTGGTGCGGCCACATAAATCTGAGTAGCATCTTTACCTTCAACATTACCGGTGTTGGTTATTGTAGCTTTGATGGTTATTGAAGCAGATCCGCCTTTTTTTGGTCAGCGTATTAGAGACAATCGTTGGATTGCTGTACTCGAAGTTCGTGTAGGAAAGGCCGTAACCAAACGGATACGCCGGAGCCTTATCGAACGAAGAGTAGTAGCGGTAGCCAACGTAGATACCTTCATTGTATTTGACGGTATCTGGTAGACCGTCATCATCGGTATCTTCGCCTGGGAATGTTTCTGAAGAAGGTACATCTTCGTATGCTTTAGGCATTGTTTGTGCCAGTTTACCACTTGGGTTTACATCCCCAACCAGAATGTCGGCGATCGCGTTGCCGGTTTCTTGTCCGCCCATGTAGGCCAGAACAATCGAATCTACTTTCTCTGACCATTCTGATGTATCAACAAGACCGTTCACATTGAGTACGACTGTGACGGTTTTTCCTTTAGCATGGAAAGCCGTTGAAACCGAATCAATAATTTCCAGCTCTTCATCTGTCAGACGATAATCACCTTGTTCTGCACTTCGGTCACCACCTTCACCAGCCTGTCGACCAATAGTGATGACGGCGGCATCGTCACTCTCTGCAGACTCATCTACGCGCGCTTGCAGGCTTTCATCTACCGTTGGTTCTAAACAGAACTCATAGCCCCCGAGAAGCGAACTGGTTGTTTGCTTGTTCGCTTCGAAGTATTCACTGTAATAACTGGTTAAATCTTTATTGAGTACGAATTTTTCATCCAGTGCAGAAGCAATCTGGACAATGTAGGCGGCATTCACATCACCACTGCCTGTGCCTCCTTTAAGGGTATTAATCTGAGTGGTACCAAATGAAGCTACTTTACTTCCTTGTGAGAGTGGAAGAGCGGACCCTGTATTCTTAAGTAAGATCATACCTTCTGCCGCTGCTTGTCTTGCCAACTCAGCGTGTGCATCGAGATCCGGAGCATCAGAGTAGTTGTAGTTATTGTATGAAGGCGTTTTCTGCACTTGAGCAAGAATGGCAACAACGCTTTTATCAATCTCTTCGATTGTCAGCGTGCCATTTTCATAAGAATTGAGAAGGTCCGTTTTGACGCCACCCGGCTCGATTAAATCATTACCCGCACTGACTTGTTTGGCTGCTGACTCGACATCTCGTCCGCCCTCTACAATTCCAGTGAAGTCACTTCGTAAGCCAGAGACGTTGCCTGCAAACCAGTCGGACATTGCCAGACCTTTGAAGCCCCATTCGCCTCTTAAAATATCAGTCATAAGGTCTTTACGTTGGTTCGCGTAGGTACCATTGATGAGATTATACGAGCTCATGATTGCCCATGGCTGCGCATCTTCTACCGCAATCTGAAAGCCTCTCAGGTAAATTTCGCGTAGAGTTCTAGGGTCAGCCACGGTATTGCTGAAAAAGCGGTTTGTTTCTGCGTTGTTCGCAGCAAAGTGTTTGAGTGTGGCACCTATCTGATTGGATTGAAGTCCGTTTACCATTGCTGCCGCGATTTTTCCTGATAAAACCGGGTCTTCAGAATAGTACTCAAAGTTACGACCCAGAAGCGGGTTACGCTGAATGTTCATCCCCGGGCCTAACAAAAAGTCGACGCCATACTCTTTGACTTCATTACCTTCGGCCTGACCAACTTTTTGAACCAGCTTGGTATCCCATGTTGAAGCCAGTAAAGAACCAATAGGCCAGGCTGTTGCGTAGTACGTATTGTTGTCCCCATCACGTAACGGTTGAATCCTTAAACCGGCAGGGCCGTCTGCCAGTTTTACCGCCGGAATATCTAATTTTTTATTTTTAACGCCATTGATATAGCCAGCGACACCGCTTACGTCTTTGTCAGAATCTAAATTAATCGCGTCCTGGCCCTGATAGGTGGTTAAGTCCATTCCGGGACCTGACAGAATATCCAGTTTTTCACTGAGGCTAAGTTTTTTTAAGCATGGATTCTGCTTTCTTAGTGTACTTAATATCACTGTCTTGAAGCTGTAGTTTGTGGTGATTACCACGATCATGATTTTGTTGTTCGTGATGTTTGCCAGCTGTGGCGGTACCAGCGAGAGCTAATGTGACAGCTACGGTGACGAGTTTTGGCAGCGTTTTAAAGTCAGACATAGGGTTTCCTTATTGTTATTTGAGGTTTCTTACCTAACGAACCTAGTGAGAAATCAAGTTCTTAATGACTTTAGAGTTTTAACGGCCATGACTCTTTGCATTTCGGAGAAATATTGTGCATTTCGGGGAAGCATTGAGAAGTGTGAGATTTATTCATTAATCACCGTAATTTTCAAAAGAGTAGACACTTTGATTTAGGCTCAACCTAAACCTATTTGGGGTTGGGTTGCGGGAGAGTTTCATGCCGATTTGTTTCTAAAGAAAAAGAGTTGAACGAACTGATGAGGTAGATCAATCATAACTAACGTTTTACTTTGTGTTTACAACTGCTCGTCTAAACTTACTGTGAGAATCGGCAAACCAAGGAGGCGGCTATGATTGTTGTTCATCGAGACTATTGTTTATCAAGACGCCCGGATTTACACGCTCATATCGAAGTAAACCCTGTCGGTAAATTGAATGTCGAGATCGTCGAACTTCAAGAGTGTCACTCGACAGAGTTTGACGATTTGTCTTTCGAAAGTCGGGGGAATGAAGCCCGCGTTTGTGGTAAAGAAAATGCGGATAAATGGTATTTCAAACTCGCGATGACCGATGCTATGGAGCTTTCTCATTTAGTAGAGGAAGCGAATGAAGAGTATGAGACCTTAATGAATGATCTCATGTAACTTTGTTCCGTACTATGCGTGTAGCGGTGTATCCTAAGATTCAAAACCTCCCTGTTTCAGGGAGGTTTTTTATCATTAATTGCTATCTTCTTTTGGTAAGTGGAGATCGTGAACGTTCTCACCATCGAAGGTTTCTGCATAATCTTTCGGTGGCGGAGTCCAACCGCGTTCGGAACGAGATAACTTATCATGGCGATCTTTACGCATCTCTTCCGACATTTTTTCTTCTAGTTGTATAAACAGAAGGCGATAGTTGTTATCAAATCGCTCTCCTTCCGAGTCGTCTTCCCATGCTTTATAAAGCATCTCAGACTTACGCTCCTCAACACGTTTGTAGGTCGCTTTTTGCCGCTCAACAAAAAACGGATGGATACCCAGTGCGTTCATAGTGTGTCCACCCATCTCTAGTGCTGAGTGATAGGTTTCTGACTCAATTACGTCAGCACCGGCTTGCCGAAGAAGATAGCCGTGACCGCGGTCAAAGGCACGAGCGAGAACTTTGATTTTAGGGTAAGTGTGTTTGACGTACTTGACCAGTTCGACACTGGCTTCGCGGTTGTCAATGGCGACAACAAGCGCAGCGGCCTCTTCGATGCCAGCTGTATGCAGCATGTCAGGTCGCGTAGCGTCACCAAAGTAAGCTCTTGTGCCTATCTGACGTAAGGTGTCGACTTGGTTAGCCTGGTGATCCAATACAACAGTGTTTACACCATTGGATACCAACAGGCGATTTACAATCTGACCGAAACGGCCGATACCTGCGATGATTACGGTACCTTTTTCGTCAATAGTGTCACTTTCACGTTCATTGGACTGGCTCTCAAAACGCGGCAATATAACCTTGTCAAACAGGATAAATAGCCCCGGCGTAAGGAACATTGAGATAGCAACAACCAGAGAAAGAGTTTGTGATAACTCAGGGGGAATAACGTGATTTTGCACTGAGAAACTGAGGAGTACGAAACCGAACTCACCGGCTTGAGCCAAGCTCAGAGTAAATAACCAACGATTACTGCGCCTGATACGGAAGATAAGCGCGAGAACAAACAGCACCACGGCTTTAACTGCCATTACGCCCAGAGTAAGCGCCAGAATCAGTCCAAATTCACCAAGCAGCACTGAGAAGTTTATTCCGGCACCGACGGTAATGAAGAACAGACCTAACAGCAATCCTTTAAATGGCTCGATATTTGATTCTAACTCGTGGCGGAACTCGCTGTTGGCTAATACGACCCCTGCAAGGAAGGTTCCAAGGGCAGGTGAAAGTCCTACCAGGCTCATCAATGCCGCAATCCCGATAACTAACATCAGCGCGGTAGCGGTAAAGATTTCGCGAAGGCCAGAGCTGGCTACATAGCGTAGTAACGGACGGCTCAGGTAATGGCCTCCAACCACTACCAGTGCGATAGACGCAGTAATCACAAGCCCATAGGCCCATCCTGGTAAGTTGGCAACTAGGCTGAGTTCTTCGTGATGCTCTGCTGCTGTCTCTGCGGCTTGTTGTGCTTGGTTTACTAACTCCGGTAAGGCCAGTAACGGGATGAAAGCCAGCATCGGGATCACGGCAATGTCTTGAAACAGAAGAACAGAAAAAGCGTTCTGACCGCCTTCAGTCCGAGTTAACCCTTTCTCGGCGAAGGTCTGAAGGACAATTGCGGTAGATGAAAGAGCGAAAATCAAACCAATAGCTAATGCAATGGTCCATGGCTGAGCGAGGTACAAAGCTATCCCCATGATGGCAAAAGTCGTCCCGACAATCTGAAGGCCACCCAGCCCGATCAAGCGATTACGCATTGCCCAGAGCATTTTGGGTTCCAGCTCCAATCCGACCAGAAATAACATCATGACCACACCAAACTCAGCAAAGTGTTGGATGGTCGTTGTCTCTTCGCCAACTAAGCCGATAAGAGGGCCAATGACGACACCAGCGATGAGATAGCCCAGCACAGATCCAAGACCGAAGCGTTTGGCTAAAGGTACCGCAATCACGGCCGCGACAAGATAAACAAAGGCCTGCAAAAATATTCCTGTCATGATGCTTCCTTAATGATATCTGTGAGAGCGCTGTTTAACTTAACAAGCGAAGATGCAGCGTTGATATCTAATCTATCTTCCACTAGCGCGGTTAATAGTTTTTTGTAGCGCTCTATATGCCGGGGTATTCGGTCTTCTTCAGCCGCGGTTCGCGAGCCAAACATTGCCAAAGGAGCGACGTAGTTCATGCCCGTCAAAGCCGACATTTGCTCAATGGGGGCGAGAAGCTCACGAATCGTAAAGTGGTTATAGCCTTCGGCTTTATAGGCTTCCTCTTTGCCTCCGGCAGAGAGAACGCAAAGCATGGTCTTACCTTGTAACTCAGTACCCTCCGTGCCATATGCAAATCCATATTCGAGTACGAGATCCTGCCACTCTTTTAAAATAGATGGAGTGGAATACCAATAGAGTGGAAACTGAAATATCACGACATCGTGTTCGCGTAAGCGTTGCTGCTCACGGTCTATATTGATATTGAAGCGGGGATATTCACCATAGAGGTCAACGCAGGTGACGCCTTTTATTTTCTGAGCTTCTTTGAACAAAGGTGCATTCACTTCTGACCGATGTTGAGAAGGGTGAGCAAAGAGAATCAATACTTTTTTGTTAGTCATGGGAGTCCTTGCTAGAAGCCTATCCGGCAGAGGTTCAAGAGTCTTTATTGCTTATAAATCAGTTAGTTTGTATTCCAGTGCTAAACTAGTCATTAAGAGAGTTTAGCCTATGATTAAACGAAGCGGTCGGGAGCAGATGCTAAAAAGCCAGTAGCGGGGAAACTACTGGCTTGCGTTTGTGTATCTAGGTTATTGGGGTTTATCAGTTCTAGTTCTAGTCGTGGATTGGCACAACCAGAATATCTACCGGAGATTTATTTATCAGGTGCCTTGAATAGGAGATGAGTTTACTCCACAAGTCCTGGTGGTGGCCGCAAATCAGCAAATCGACTTCTTCTTCTTTAATCGTTTTTTCAAGCTTGTCAGCCAAATCGCCAGTACCGACAAAAAAGTGCTTGAGTGGCTGGTCGATGTAGTCACTGAATGTCTTTAGACACTCCATTGAGTGCTCATTGAGTGGCCTTTGGTCCGGATTTTCTTTTATATCAACGAGCTCGCGATAGATTTCACCATGTGTACCATCTACATGAATGAAAGATATTTCGGAGTCGAGATAGTTTGCCATCTCTACTGCTCTATCGATCAGCACTGTGCTCTCGTCAGAAAGCTCTAGTGCGACAAGGATATGTTTGTATTTCATAGCCACGCCCTTAAGTGGATCATATTCATAATAAGCATAGTATGAGTAGCAGAAAATTTGTGCCGACAAGATCTCGAAATTGATCAAAGGGTTAAACAAATTTCGTCAAATTTAGAGCTGTGAAATGAAAGTCTTCTATGTCGGGTGTGGGCCTTAGCATTGCAATAACTGAGAGCGGAGTATGATTTTTCATTGGGTTGAAAGCTAAGTACTATTGTCAATTTTATGCATCTCATTTTTAAGATGCACGTTTTTATTTTTACGTTAAGCCTACAAAAAGTCAGTAAAACATTACGTTAATGTTGAAATATTGTTTTTGTTTGTCATTGGCTTATTCTCCTTTAAAACATGATTGAGAACATCCTGCGCAAACAAAAGGTTTATTTTCAGTAAATTACGTCTGTTCTATTCCTTGTATAATATTTGATTTTGAAAATTAAATATTAATTAGTTTAACGTTTGTATTTTATAAAATTTAACACTCGTATTTTATTAATATTTGTAGCCAAAGTTTGATTTATACAATGCATAAGGCGTATTTATTGAATCTGATTTATTAAGTCTATATTGTATTTGGCGCTTATTATGTCTCGTCAGTTTTATAGTTATTTATTATATGTGTTTTGTTTGTTTTTATTTGAGCGACTAATAGGCCCGTTAAAATTGATCGTCATTAAATTGGATACCTTTTATGAAGTTAGCGAAACCAACGATTGCCATAGCAGCCATTCTTCAACTCTTATCAATTGCTCAAGCAAACGCAACCAGTGACGAAGAATTACAAGATATGTCTGATCCGCTTGCTGTATATACGCAGGCTGGGGTTGGTATTACCGATAAAGGCGTGAATATCAAAATAGGTCAAAGCTACCAATCGAGTAAGCCGGGCACTATGGCAATGAATGTTATAGAAATGAAAGGGATAGGCGGTGATTTATTTGGTATCCGGGATAACGATGAGGCTTTATATGGCGGTGTTGATGACAGTATTGACTCATTTCGTTTTCGTAACTTTCAGGCAGAACTGGCTAAAGGTTTAGGCCGACAGCTAGACCTGAACTATGACGTAGAGAATGACAAGCTGGATGCATCCTACAGTTTTCTGAAGGCACTACCAAAACTTGGCGTAGTACAAGTTTTCCCGTTAGCAGGGGCAGGTGTCACTGTAGCGAACGATTATAGTGGCGATGATAAAGGGTATGAAATTCCGGGTACGTTCGCCTTAGTTGGTATGTACGCAAAAGTAGACGTAACAGATAAAGTCTGGATTAACTACAACCCTATGTACATGCATACATTGTCGGGTTCAGGTGACTACAAATCAGAATACTATGCTGGTGAGGACAATATCTTAGCTCATGAGTTTGCCTTATCTTATCAAATCAATCCTAGAACGAATGTTCGTTATTTTGCGAACTGGAATGAACACGTTAATTTCGGTGACGGCGATCATCGAATTGAAGTGAATTACCAGTTCTGATTTGCTTTGACGGCGAGCTAATAACTAGGTTGTATATTTCAATTAAAATAACCAGTTACTACGCTCGCTGTATTTATTTAAGTTATTTTCCTACTTAATAACGTGACTATCTACTTTTCTAAATGTGAACAAAAAACATCTGGGGCGAAGGGGATCAGCTAGCGCTCTTTTTGTTGATCAAAATAACGTTAAATAATCTGTCAACGCAAAACCAACGATAACAATGGCGTTGTATGGTTTTCTACTCTCTTAACTTTATAACTAACCTATGCTTTATGTGATTGGTGGTGCTTTTTACACAGGTATCGCCGGAAATGCAGTGTGGGTTTTATAAGTAGCGGGCTTTATTATGAAAAATATTCCAAAAATCGTTGTAGCGACTTCTTTAATGACATGCGCGGCGGTTCAAGCAGGTGGTTTGTACATATATGAGACGACTACAACGGATATCGGGTTGGCGTCTGCGGGGATGGCCGCACGTGCACATGATGCGTCTGTTATGGCTGCCAATCCGGCTGGTCTGGCAAACGTCTCTGGGCAGTCATTTTCTGGTAGCCTGACCAGTCTTTACGGTGATGCGACACTGGATACATTGTCCGGTGATGCAGGTAATGTGATTGGCTTTGTGCCTATCGGTTCTGCATTTTACAGCCAGCAACTTGATGATAAATGGACATTGGGTGTCGGCGTATTCGGAGACTACGGACTTGGTTTGGGTTACGACGGGTTAGTGGATAATGACGTTGCGAAATTGGATATTCCTACCGCAGTGACTCAAGCGTTAACCGTTCAGCCTAGTGCGTCATATCGTATCAATGATCAATGGTCTGTTGGTGCGGGACTTGGTATTCAATATGGCATCTATAAAGTTGAGGCGAACGCAAGTACAGCCAACCAAAGCCTGTCATTTGAAAGCGAGGATACGGATGTACAAGTGAACGGGCAGTTCGGTGTGTTATACGAATTAGATGCAGGAACTCGTTTTGGTTTGTCATATTCCAGCGAAAGCGAGTTTGAATTTGAAGGCTCCAATTCAGTTGCTCCCCAGCAAGTAGTATTCAGTATCTATAGCAAAGTAAACGACAAACTTGCGTGGATGGGTAACGTAAACTGGCAAGACTGGAGTGCTTACCAGACGACCTTGAATGTAGATACTCAAGATACCTATCAGGTTGCCTTTGGTACTCAATATCAGGTGAATGACAAAGTAACGTGGAACGCTGGTTTCGCTTACGACAGTAGTATGTATGAAGATCAGTCTGATGCTGATATTACCGTACCGACTGGTGACGCATATCGACTAGGTACTGGCGTAGATTACAAATTGGATGAAAAGAGAACAGTAAGCGTAGCGTTTGAAGCTGTACTGATTGATTCCTCCGAAACCACATTAGCGGGTACTAAAGTGGCAGGTTTTGATGATCCGGCGCTCTATTTCCTAAGTGTTGGTTACAGCTGGAAAAACCAATAACTCATAGGAGTATTACATGAAGAATAAAGTCGCTTTGGTGTGTGCAGCATTGCTGGTTAGCACCATGGCTAACGCTGCGGATGGCCGTGTAAAAGAGAATAAAAATAAGTTGGCCGATGACCCGACAAAAGTTATCTCTAAAGTTGGTGTTTCATACGCCAATAACTACGATTTCGATGATCCGAATCTGTCGTTCTCCGGCTCTATTGCATTTGATCAGGCTCGTAAGTTAAATGCACGCATCAATGATGATGCGAGTGAATGGCGTATTGGTGGCTCATGGTTATTCCCTGTCGGGATTGTAAACTTCAACTTCGGTAAAAATGAGTACACAAACGGCGCAAATCAAACCAACTATAGTGTCGGTACGTTTATGCCATTGAGCTATTTTGGTATTGAACCTCTGGGTTTCCAGATATTCCCGATGGCTGGTTATACCTATAACGACGGAGAGGCTCCGGCTTGCGATGGTGAAGTCGGCAGTAAGTGTACTAATCCGGACTTTGTCGGAACCCCAAGCCCAGAGAATGGTTTTGATATGATGACGTCATCAGGGAGCAGTGGTTATGTGGGAGCTTTCGCCCTGAAATCACTTAATCAAGAGCTGACGCTAATCAGTTTTGCGGCGGGGTCGTACGGCTCAAAAAATAGTGACGGTGAAAACTACAAAGGTGCCTTTGGCGGAGTCGGTTTAGGTTATGCGGTAAACAAGAATCACTCTTTTAACGTCATGACATTCTTGATGAATAATAATACTTACCTAGATGAAGCCGATAAACGTGTGGTTGCATCGTATCAGTATCAATTTGATTAATTAATATGAGTTCAGGTCAAATATTAAAAAACGCAGCGATTGAGCTGCGTTTTTTATTGATAGCATACGAACAGACCATCAAATCGTTGCCTCGTCTAGTAGCCAAGTCACTCTCGCTGAACCGAGCACCTAGAGGTTACTTGGGTATAACTATTTCTTTTCTTCCATCGATTTTTGATACTGATGCTTCAGGATATACATGCGTTTAACGTCTCGATAACCACCATTTATGAAGTACTCTTCGATCAAATGGCCTTCTTCGATAAAGCCACATTTTTTATATAAGTGGATAGCGATTTCGTTATCTACTGCAACCAATAAATAGATTTTGCGCAGATTGAGAATCGAGAACGAATAATCCAAAGCACGGTTGATCATATCCGTCGCATAACCATGCCCTTGATGCTCCGGAGCGATGATAATCTGAAACTCAGCACTGCGGTGAATGTAGTTGATTTCGATGAGCTCAACTAGGCCAATCACAATGCCATCCTCGTCTTCAACCACAAAGCGTCTTTCAGCATCATCGTGAATGTGTTTTCGGTAAAGCTCCTCAAGTTCATCATAAGATTCGTAAGGCTCTTCAAACCAGTAGGCCATGATATTGCGGTTGTTATTTAGCTCGTGGATAAAACGCAGATCAGAGCGTTCCAGAGCACGCATTTTAAGGCCTTTTTTCATAAAGTTTCTCCATAGAGAGCAGAGGATGTTCCGCTGCTTATTTTCGGAATCTTAACCTATCTGACGTAGATTTCTTATTTATTTTTTGTCTGTTTTTCTGGCTTTAAGCAATCGGGTGACGAGGCTGTAAATTGTTGTAATTATTGATGGTAAAGTTTAATCCTGACGATAAAAAAGCTGATTAGGAAATATGGTTAAAGTCATCTTAAATACCACGCATAACATAGTGTTTGAATATACATAAACAAGGAAATTAAGATGTTTTCAATTGACGACGTAGTAGTAGCGACTAAAGGTATTGATTTAGGCGAAATGATTGTTACAGGTGTGAGCGGTGGTGGTTTCTACGTACACGTAAAAGTTGACGGAATGGCACTGACATACCCGACTAAAGATCTTAAGAAAGCGTAATAAAATCTGCTTACTGTGCAAATTGCCTGAGTAGCTTAAGGTACGGAACAGGTAGCGCGTAAGGTTGCCGAAAGAGCTAGTAGTTTAGCTCTTTCGGCTTTTTTTTGCGTTTTTTCACCGGTTTCACCACATGAGACCATTCGGAGATACCCAATTTTATTGCGTGCTTAACGGTTTGTTGTTCGTTCCGTTAGTCATATAACACGATAGAAATATTACCTTACTGGGTTAAGTTATCCTTAGCTGACGTTATTCAAGCACTAGAATGAATCATTGGCGGTTAATGTTCGCACCATTGTTGTACAGCAATATACCTAACTGTTTAATTTGATATTACAAGTAGTTGATATGGCTCGCTCGGTTTGTTTGGTACATTTTATGCTGATTGATTGGTGGCAAATTAAGTCTCTGATAATTTATCTCCAGTTAGGAATGAATATAAATGAACACAAACACCATTATTGATTGCCTTCGTCGTGTTGAACTTTTCCAGGATATTCCCGAGTCTGCCTTACGCCTATTCGCCGAGTGTGCACAACCTCAGCAGTGCAAGTCAGGTGAGATCGTGTTTTATCGTGAGGATGACGCTGACACATTATTTGTTATCGCCTCAGGGAGTATTCAGATATTTGATGACCGAAGTGGTAGTGAGCAGAGTGTTACTGTTTTTTCTCAGCATGAATTTATCGGCGAGACTATTCTGATTGCTCCTGAGCATAAACAAGATGTCACTGCGAGAGCGATTTGTGACAGCCTGCTGTACAAGTTTGATAATGGAGAGTTACTCTCTCTATTTAAAGCTCATGGTGAACTGGCAACCAAGATATATTCGACCATTTCAGGGCTTATCATACGTCGTATGCAGCATGCCAACAGTCGTTACGAGAATATCGCTCAACTTTATCGTACAGCGGGTCAACGTACCGAACACGACCTGCTCGGATATAAAGAAATACCTGATACAGCGTATTACGGCATCCAGACACTAAGAGCACTTGAGAACTTTGATATTAGCGGCATTACTCTCAATTTTTACCCTAGTTTTATTCGTGGTTTAGCCAAAGTGAAAAAAGCGGCTGCGTTAGCAAATTATGAGCTGGGACTGATACCGGACGGTGTAGCGCAGGCAATAAGACAAGCGTGTGAAGAAATTGATATGGGAATGCTGCATAACCACTTTATTGTCGACATGATACAGGGTGGAGCTGGCACATCCACTAACATGAACGCTAACGAGGTTATCGCAAACCGTGCGCTTGAAATATTGGGGCATCGACGAGGTGAGTATCAGTACTGTAGTCCTAATAACCATGTAAACTGCTCTCAGTCGACAAATGACGCATACCCAACAGCGATTAAAATTGCATTACTGGATGCGAACGATGCTTTGCTAAAAGAGGTTTGTTCATTGATTCAATATATCGATGATAAAGCGGCTGAATTCTCAGGTGTGCTGAAAATGGGGCGGACTCAGTTACAGGACGCGGTTCCCATGACCTTAGGACAGAGCTTTCAGGCTTTTGCCACCAGTCTGCGCAATGAGGTCGAGCGTTTAAAAACGTGTAGCAAACCATTTTTAACCGTCAACTTAGGCGGTACTGCGATTGGTACCGGACTTAACGCTGAGGCCGCTTATCGTGACAAGGTGATACCTCACCTTTGCGATATTACGGGCAGAGAGATTGTTCTGGCTGAGGACCTAATCGAGGCCACTCATGATACAGGCTCTTTAGTTATGTATTCTTCAGCATTGAAACAACTCGCGGTTAAGCTATCGAAGATTTGTAATGACCTTCGATTACTTTCATCTGGACCCCGAGCAGGTTTTAACGAAATCAACCTACCAGCGATGCAGCCTGGGTCTTCTATTATGCCTGGTAAAGTAAACCCGGTTATCCCAGAAGTCGTCAACCAGATTGCTTATAAAGTGATTGGAAACGATCTTACTATTACCTTGGCAGCTGAAGCGGGGCAGCTTGAACTCAATGTTATGGAGCCGGTAATGGTCGAGAGTTTATTTGAGTCTGTTGAGATCCTGAAAAATGGGATGAGTAGTCTCGGAGAGCGCTGCATTAAAGGGATTACAGCAAACGAAGATGTGTGCGCGGCCAATATCAGAAATTCTATAGGTGTTATAACAGCGCTTAATCCATACCTTGGCTACGAAGTTTGTACCAGCATTGCCAAACAGGCACTTGAACAGGGGAGTAGCGTTTATGACCTGGTATTGGAGAAGAAGTTACTGACCAAGCAACAGCTTGATGAAGTATTAGCCCCAGAAAAAATGGTGGGGTAACCTGTAAGAAGTAATCAGCCCGGGTACTGCCGGGCTGAAGGATATACTAAATTAAACTTTCGCTATCACTGTACATTTGCTCATTGCTTCCGTCACGATCAACCATATCAGTAACTTGCGCTCCTAAATTATTGTTCAGTGTGCTTTTTAAGCACTTACTGAATGTTGTAGCCTAAACTTATCAATATGAGAGCTTACTAACACGCCATTGGAGACACTTAAGGTATTCTTAGTTGACCCTAAGAAGAGGATTCTATCAATGTCACAAAAATCCAAGCTTCAAAATGAAGACAAACTGGTTAAGAAGGCACTTGAGATCGGTGGGAAGATGGCAAAGCTGCAAGGTTTTGAACTCCCTCAGTCACCACAACCTGTAAGAGTAAAAGCGATTTACTTATTCTTGGTCGATGCCAAACAGATCACGCCACTACCTGACAGCAAGCTCGACGGCGCAAACATCAAACATAGACTGGCACTTTGGATTCACAATGCATTGCCAGACAACGATCCTCTAAAATAGAAAATTATGTTGCTTTATTAGGCGCTGAAACAGGCGCTTAATAGAAATAAATAAACCTTACACTCAACAAGTACGTGCGTAACTCTAATTTACTTCCCCCATCCTCTGCGTAGCAATGGTTCTTATTGAGTCTATCGGTATTATTGATTTACAAAACAGAATCAAAATTGCTAAAGATAAGCCCCGAGAAGCGATACAATGCTTGTGTTGCAAGAACGCAACATGAAATACTCATTCACAGAAACCTTAAAGTAACCATACATGTCCAAAGATTTCGATTTCACTACAGAATACATGCTCGACAAGCCTTTCTTTGCCGAGTGTTACGATCAAACTAGCAAGCCGGCTAAGTTCCCACAATCGTATTTGAAAGGGATGTTCTTTCTTGTTTTTGGTGTGGTTCTTTTAGAGTTTGAGTTGCTACCTAACGGTTATGTCGGTTGGTTCTTTATTGTATTGAGTGTTATTGAAGCGTTCAGTGTTTACTTCAAACGAACTTGGTGGCTATGGCGACAAAGCATTAGCTCAAGCCGTGGCAACAAAGTAGTGCTTCAAATTAATACGAACGGTGTGAACTACAAAAGCGGTAAAATCGACCGCTGCATCGCTTGGAGTGAAATCGACCAACTTGAACAAACCGATTTAGGGTTCATTCTTCATCTAGGTAAGCAACGCCAATATGTCACCAAATCTTGTTTAGACGAAGAAGTGATCGCATTCATGATTGAGCAGCACGCAGCATCAAAAACGAATTGACGTTATTGTGGCTAGCTATAATGTCTGAGCCCAAAGCTAGTGTTCACGTCCTCAGCAACAAGTGAACGTCGATTTAAGCGACTTTTCAATACTTAGGCTAATCCAAGCATAGTCAATTTAGCTAAATCGGTAACGCAAGAATGTCCAAAGGTGTTCTGGTTCAGCTTGAAACACTGCACTAAAGCCTTCAATGTGCGCGAGACACTATTTTTAGCTCATTAATCAATTTCACTTGTGACAAAGTTATCAGAATTATGCATTGTCGGTAACGTTCCCTAAAGTATCGATCTATCATCCACCCAGATACAAAAAGTGAAGCAATCAACACGACTGATTTCTATTTCTTCTCCGATATAGAGCTTGTACATCAAAAGTATAAGCCTAAATGCGCTTACGAATTGCATTGGGAACGTTTGCAAAAACCCAAAACAATTAACGTGAGAACATAAGAATGAAACTACACACTTTAGCGGTTGCTGTAACAATGGGGCTAATCACTACATCGGTATTAGCAAGTGAAGACGTTGCTGCATTAGAGCAACGTATTAATGAATTAGAGCAAAGAGTTGCACAAACGGAGCAGATTTCTATCGAAGCCAATGAAAAGGCTTCTTCGTTTGAGTTTCATGGCTATGCACGCTCTGGGTTATTGATCAACGACGACCTAAACGGCGCGACAGGCACAGGCCCTTATATGACAGCGGCGGGTGCGATTGGTGCACCAATTGGACGACTTGGTGTGGAAGATGATCATTACGTTGAAGCGAACTTGATTCATAAGCGCTTTGCGGATGATGGTTCTAGTGCATTGTTTCGTATTATGTTAGCCGACAGTACTGAGACAAATAACGAGTGGACTGCCAGCGAAAGTCAGTTGAATGTAAGACAAGTGTATTCAGAACTGAGCCGTCTGAGCATGTTCTCTGAATCTGAAGCGTTTTCTGAAGCAACGTTTTGGGCGGGTAAACGATTCGATCGCGACAATTTTGATATCCACTTTTTCGATTCGGATATTGTCTTCTTATCAGGCACTGGTGCGGGCGTTTACGACGTTCAGATGAGCGACAACTGGAAAGCGAATTTCTCTATTTATGGCCGAGATTTTGGTGAGATTGATAGCTCATCAACAGAAGTAGAAAACTACATTGCAACCATGAATAACCGTATTGGTCAATGGCAAGTGATGTTAAGCGGCATGACCTCAGCAGACAACGATAACCGCCTAAATGGCGCAGCTGAAAACGGTGTACACGCAATGTTTGCGTACCATGGAGACAACTTCTTTGGTTTGAGCGAAGGTTTCTCTAAAGCGGGTATGTTAGTGGGTAGCGGCCTAGGTGCAGAGCTAAAAGGCATCGGTTCCAATGGTGATCTACTGGATGACGCAAAAGCCGTTCGTCTGTTTAGCTACGGTGTGACTCGCATTGGCGACAACTGGCGTTTGGCACCTGCATTAATGGCAGAGCATAGCCAAGACCGTCTTAAGAAGAATGACGAGTTCACATGGGCTTCTTTAAACGTTCGATTGGCTCAAGAGTTCACTGAGAACTTTGAGATGGTTTATGAAGGTTCATTGCAATACATGGATTTGGACAACTCGACAGAGCAAGCGAACGGCGGTTTCTACAAAGCGACAGTTGCACCAACACTCAAGCTTTCAACCAGTACTGGCTTCTTTGACCGACCAGAGCTGCGTTTCGCTGTGAGCTATGTGGATTGGAGTGAAGACCTGAATGGTTACTCGATCAGCACGGAGGCAGATGCAGCAACGATGGGAGAGGGCGCTGAAGTTCTGTTTGCACTGCAGATGGAAACTTGGTTCTAATTGCCTGATATATCGTTTAGGTAGAGAGTGTTACTCATGATGTGATAGTCGCATCATCAAATGCCAACCTTATCGTTTCAATTCGGAGGTTGGCATTTTTTATCTTGGGGTAACTTGATCTCTGAAATCAATCGCTAGCAAGACTCTCGGTCAATAGTCGTGAAGGTCAACACCATCTTACTCATTTCAAAGCCTTTTTTCTCAATACGGTCGAGCAGCAGCTTGGCTCCATTTTCTCCCGCTTTATCAAACGCATAGTTAAACGTAGAAAGCGTTGGTGTGCATACTGAAGCGAGCTCATCGTCACCCACACCGAGTACCAAGACATCCTTTCCTGGAACGAGGCCTGCTTCCTGAATGGCTTTGATCGCACCGATTGCGATACGGTCAGTTGCGCAGAACAGGCCGTCGAGCTTGGTGTGCTCCTTTAGAGACTGTTTAGTCAACTTGTAACCCGACTCTATGGTGAAGTCGCCACGGGCGTGAAATTGCAGTGTGAGGTCGTTGAATTGAAGCGATTGAGCGAAGCCTTCCGATCTCATCTTATCAACCGCGATATCATCGCCTTGCACACCGATGAATCCCATATGCTTACAACCTTTCGCGATGAGACGGTTGCCCGCTTCAAACCCTACGCGAGTGTCGTCGTGCACAATACTTGGGATGTTAAACATTGAACCGTCTTGACCAACCAATACTACTGGCACTGCAGAGCTTTGAATGGCTTTGACTAATTTGTTGTCGAGGTGGGTTGCGTACAGGATGATACCTTCAACGCGTTTCTGGTTAAATATCTGAATGTATTCAAGTTCTTTGTGGTGTGTTTGGTGTGTGCTCGCTAATAAAACATGCTTGCCCGCTTGCTCTAAGACTGCGGTTAAACCATCGACACCTTGAGAGGTGGCGTGGGAAGAAACCCTAGGAACAATCACGCCAACTAGGTTGGTTTTCTGAGACTTTAAGTCTTTAGCGACTTGGTTTGGGAGATAGCCACACTCTTCAACCGCTTTACGCACCTTTACTTTGGTCGCGTCTTTTACGCCATACTCATCGTTGATTACTCTTGAGACCGTCGACTTGGAAACTCCAGCGAGACGAGCGACATCATGAAGACTAGCCATTATTCATTATCCATTTGTATTTTTAGTTTTGGGATTGTTTGCAAACAGAGCATCAAATTTGCCTGCTATTAGGAGATTTTAACCCTGTCTTCTTATCCTAGGGAGATAATTTGAAGATCATTCTCACAGTATTGAGCAGTTATCTTTGATCATTTGCTATTTCTAGGCAAAATTTGTTTTGCAAACGTTCCCAAAAATTCAAAGGCTCAAATGATAATCCAATGGGGTATGTAATGAATTATCCAAAAATAGCAAAAGAGCTGCTTTCTCTATTAGGTGGTAAAAGTAATATCACCGCACTCGCACATTGTGCGACTCGTCTGCGTCTTGCTGTTGCAGACCAAGATAAAATTGATGAACAGGCGATTGATAACCTAGAAGGTGTTAAAGGCCAGTTTAAAGTGGCAGGTCAATATCAGATCATCTTTGGTTCAGGCATCGTTAACCAAGTTTATGCTGAACTCGCTAAGCTGACGGAAATGAAGGAAATGTCGACCAACGATGTGGCGTCTGCGGGTGCTGACAACCAGAATATCCTGCAACGCGCGGTGAAAGGTCTGTCTGATATTTTTGTTCCAATCATTCCTGCGATTGTTGCTGGTGGTCTGTTGATGGGTATCTATAACCTATTGACGGCTCAAGGCTTGTTCATTGATGGCAAATCTTTAATTGACGCTAACCCGGGGTTGACCGACTTAGCAAACATGATCAATACATTTGCTAATGCCCCTTTTGTGTACTTACCTATTTTATTAGCATTTTCAGCGAGTAAAAAGTTTGGTGGTAACCCATACCTTGGCGCAGCTTTAGGTATGTTGATGGTTCACCCAGACCTACTTAACGGCTGGGGCTTCGGTGGCGCATCGGTATCGGGCAGCATACCAGTTTGGAACATTTTAGGTTTCGAAATCGAGAAAGTGGGCTATCAAGGTTCAGTACTGCCAGTTCTTGTTTCTGCGTTTATTCTAGCGAAAGTTGAACTTGGACTACGTAAAGTGGTGCCTTCGGTTCTGGATAACTTGCTAACGCCGCTACTGGCTATTTTCGTGACTGGCCTACTGACATTCACGGTTGTGGGTCCATTTACACGTGATATCGGCTTCCTGCTGGGTGACGGCCTTAACTGGTTATACAACAGCGCGGGCTTCATTGGTGGTGCGGTATTTGGTTTGATTTATGCGCCGTTCGTTATCACCGGTATGCATCATAGCTTTATCGCAATTGAAACTCAGTTGCTTGCGGATATCGCAACAACTGGCGGTACGTTTATCTTCCCTATAGCGGCGATGTCTAACGTGTCACAGGGCGCAGCGGCACTGGCGGTTGGTTTCATGACTCGTGATACAAAAATGAAGAGCATTGCGATTCCTTCTGGTGTAACAGGTCTGCTTGGTATTACTGAACCTGCAATGTTCGGTGTGAACTTGAAGCTTCGTTACCCATTTATTGCAGCGGTTTGTGCAGCTGCAGTTTCAAGCGCATTTATCACTATGCTCAATGTGAAAGCACAAGCACTGGGTGCCGCGGGTATTCCTGGCATCATCTCAATATCGCCAGAAAAAATTGGCTACTACGTGGTAGGTATGGTTATCGCGTTCGTCACTGCTTTTGCACTTACCGTTGTTTTAGGTCTGCGTGAGCACAGTAAGCAAAACATTAAAGCAACAGCTTAACGTTTCTCCCTAGAAGTGAAGCCCCCCCCTTTTTCACTTCATTTCCTGAGCTTTGGGGTGCTAGCTAGGTGATTTGGCTTAGCTAGCCTTTTTATATTTTTACATGACAGCGTGAGGTGTCACATTGTATTCGGTTGTCATGATTTTCAGTTTTAAGGTAAGAAAGATGAATCAAGTTTGGGTAACTGGAGACGCAGTCGTCGACCTCATTCCGGAGACTGACGCGACATTATTGAAATGTCCGGGCGGTGCTCCCGCCAATGTCGCGGTAGCGATTTCTCGCCTTTTAGGTAAAAGTGCATTTTTCGGCCGAGTGGGTAACGACCCGTTTGGCACTTTTATGGAAGTGACTCTGCAAAAGGAAGGTGTGAATACCGAACATTTGGTAAAGGACCCTGAACAACGCACATCAACAGTGGTGGTTGATCTTGATGACCAAGGCGAGCGCAGCTTTACGTTTATGGTTAAACCAAGTGCCGATCAGTTTATGTCTGTTGAAGACATTCCCGAATTTAAGAAAAACGAGTGGCTACACGTCTGCTCAATCTCTTTGGCTAATGAACCAAGCAGAAGCAGTACCTTTGAAGCCATCCGACGCATGAAAGCCACGGGCGGTTACATCAGCTTCGATCCAAACCTTCGCGATGAAGTGTGGAAAAACCCATCTGAAATCAAATCTGTGGTCATGCAAGCAGTTGAGCTGGCTGATGTGGTTAAATTCTCAGAAGAAGAGCTGGATTTCTTAACCGATTCAACTTCGATGGAACAAGGTTTGGCTCATATTGCAGATCTTAACAACACGCTTGTTCTGGTTACACAGGGCGCGAAAGGTGTTTGGCGAGTATTTGAAAACCAAGGTGTGTTGATTTCCGGTCGCTCAGTGACTCCAGTGGATACCACTGGCGCAGGCGATGCTTTTGTTGGCGGTTTGCTTGCAAAGCTTTCTCAACATGAAGAGTGGAACAATCAACGGGTCGTTGATTCTGCAATCCAGTGGGCGAATGGGTGTGGTGCATTGGCGACAACGCAAAAAGGCGCGATGACTGCACTTCCAACGCAAGAAGCTCTAACTCAGTTTATTCAAAAAGACTCTTCAATTACGAATGCCGTAGAGGAGAATGTATGAGTTTGAACTCGAACTGGACAGTAGGGCAAAGATATCGTCGTATAGAAGAGATTTCTCAAGAAAGCATTGATGCGATGGTAAAGCTTCGCAAACAAGACGCTGGATATCCGAGCTACCATATTGCGCCCAAGTTTGGTCTGCTCAATGACCCGAATGGCCTGTGTTTCTTTAATGGTGAACACCACATATTTTACCAATGGACGCCAGTTGGTCCAGTTCATGGTATGAAGTACTGGTACCACCTTTCTACCAAGGACTTCATTCATTTCCAAGACCACGGCATTGGTCTGCACCCAGACCAAGATTACGACTCTCACGGCGTATACTCTGGTGGTGCATTGGTTGAAAACGATAATGCATTGTTGTTCTTTACTGGTAACAAGCGTGATGAACATTGGTTGCGAGTGTCAACTCAATGTTTTGCCAAGATGTCTGCCGACGGTAAAATAGAAAAGCACGGCGTTGTTATCGAAAACGATCACTACACTGAACATTTCCGCGACCCAAAAGTGTGGAAGCAGGGTGATGATTACCTGATGGTTGTGGGGGCTCAAACGCCTCAAGAGACAGGCTCAATGGCGTTGTATCGCAGCCGTGACCTGATTAATTGGCAACACAAAGGCCCAATTCAAACTCGTTACAACAACCTTGGCTACATGTGGGAATGCCCAGATTTCTTTGAAATAGATAATCAGTCGGTGATGCTGTTTTCTCCACAAGGTGTATCGAGCAAAAACCCATACGATTTCAAAAACATCTATTCTGTGGCTTATATTGTTGGTGACCGCCTAAATCTAGATTCGGTAGAACTGGAAAACCACCAAGACATCGCGCAGCCAGATTACGGCTTCGATTTCTATGCACCACAGACTTATTTAGATGATACAGGCCGCCGTATTATGATTGCTTGGATTGGTCTGCCTGAGATTGATACACCATCTAACGAGCATCAGTGGGCAGGCATGTTGTCGCTACCACGTGAGCTTCATATCCAAGATGGCTATCTGGTACAGTCGGCTTTACCTGAATTGAAAGCGTTGCAAGGCGAAGCTGTCGCGGTTGAGAGCGTTCTTGAACTGGATACAACCAGCTTTATGGTTCAGCTTGAAATAGAAACGGACGAGTTTGAGTTAACGCTTGCCAATGCTGCGGGTGATAACATTGTGTTCAGTGCGACAAAAATGGAGTTCATGCTTGACCGCAGTAAGATGTCTCAACTCTACGCGGAAGAGTTTGGCTCTATGAGAAAAGCACCGAGGTTGAGCACCAAGCAAACCATCGAAGTTTATGTCGATAAGTCAGTGATCGAGATCTTCATCAATGGAGGTAAGCATACAATGACCAGCCGTTTCTTCATTGATAATTTGAACGCGCTGTCCATTACTGGTGGTGTGAAATCCGTTTATCACACAATGAGCCCGATTCAAGGATTGGATGACTGAGTTGTTACAATAATGCAGACCAGTTTATAGGTGATTTACATTGTCTTGAAAGCACTTCATTGTAGTGGCCAAAAAGGTTTTGGCCACATACTTGGAGGTTCACCATACATAACCTAATCCGTATTTCGCTAATTTAACAAAATCACTGACTCATTTATGCCCACCTTCGTTTCATCAAGATCTGGCTGAAACATTTCTGCTCCTTTCCAAAATTGTTCGCCGTTTTTCAAGCTAATATTCCTTCGTCTTTATTGATTTATTGTTGGGCAACAGAATCCGCTTTTACAAACCTCATGTGTCTGAGTTTTAATGCAAGCATTTCATAAGTTCACTTTTTTGGGAACGGTTATTCATGTATATCGTTTTATAGGTCTTTCTCTCACTGTCTTAAATTCAGGATAGCGTCCGGTTTTTTAGACACTCTTATGTCCAGTTTTCTGGATGCTAGTGAGCGTTGGTGATTATAAATCATTGTTTATCAGCTGGTTAAGTGTTTGGCATATATCTTGGATTAGGTTGAGCTACGTTGTATTGGTTTGATCTTTATCCATTTTGAACAACTTAGAAAAACAACAAGACGAGGTTGATATGCAAAGGACGCTTCTTTTAACGGCTGCCAGTTCACTGGTGCTATCGGGTTGCTTAGGTTCTTCCGACAGCACAGAAGACACGACGGATTACAGCGCACTACCCAGTTATCTTTCTGGTTCGGTTGATGTTATTCAGGTAGATGGCATAAGTGATGATTTGCTAACAGGTGCGGCTCTGAATAGCAATACTGGTGCTGTAGCACCGGAAGCGGTGGATATAGGTTCTAGCCCGGAACAGATCCGTCGCTATCAGTTAGGAACCAACTATAACGGTATGTTGGACCCAGTCACGCCCGGTGGCTGGGGTATTCATTGGGGGCCTTTAGTTACAGAAGGGATCAGTTCTCATACCGTCTCGGCGTTTACCGGCCAGGTGTCAGGTACGGAATATCAAGCCATTGTGGATGATGGCTCTGGTAAAACCAATGTCAAACTGGTGGTGCAGGTTCCGAGTAGTTTCTCTACCGAAAGCCCTTGTATTATTGCCGGGCCATCATCCGGTTCCCGTGGTGTTTATGGGGCGGCAGGTACGGCAGGTGATGCGGCGTTAAAACGGGGTTGTGCCGTAGCCTATACTGATAAAGGCACCGGTGATGGCGTACACTTTATTGGCAGTCAGCAGGTGATTAATCTGGATGGAAAGGTTGTTGATGCCATCAGCGCAGGCTCCTCTTCTGCATTTACCGCTGAGTTTGCAGAAGGCTTTGCGGATGCTGCTGATCCGCGTACAGCAACAACCAAACACGCTCACTCCCAGCAGAACCCTGGTAAAGACTGGGGCTTGAATACCCTGCAATCTATTGAGTTTGCTTTCTATGCCTTACACCAGGCTTATCCTGATCTGGCTTTTAATCCTGATAATACCACAGTGATTGCAGCCAGTTGGTCCAATGGCGGGCGTTCTGTACTGATGGCTGCAGAGCAGGATACCCAAGGGCTGATTGATGGCGTAGTTGCTGTTGAGCCGAGTACGGCGATGAATCAGCATGATTTTACCATTACTCAGGGGGAGCGCAGTTGGGGGCCCGAATCGGTAGGCTGGAGTTTATACGATATGCATGCCTTTGGTGCGGTGTATCAGCCCTGTGCTAATAACCTGACCGAAAACGACAGTGCAGATCTGGTTAACTCAGCTAAGTCTCCTGAACGTTGCACCCGCCTGCAGGAATTAGGGCTGTTAACGTCCTCTTCTAATGATTTGCAGGTACTGGCTCAGGAAGCACAGGATCTGATGAACACGACCGCGGGCTTCCTGCCGGAGCAGAACCTGGGTATTCCAGCGTTTAGCAATATGTTTTCTGAAATCACCAATACTTATGGTAACTCCTACGGTCGTTACAGTATCTCAGACCAGCTGTGTGGTATCAGCTTCGCCAGCTATAACGGTGGGACGAAACAGTTTGAGGTACTGAGTGATGAAGATAAGGCGCTGCGCTTCCTGGGACAGAATATGATCGCTGGTGGTAGCCGCTGGATTCAACCGGTCAATATAAATGCGTATGATCCTTATGGGGCGACGGCGTTTAACTCCACAGCGGATAAAAATCTGGATGCAGATCTGTGTTTCTTTGCGATGTCCCACTACGGAAAGGCCAAGCTAACTGAGTTGGGTATTCTGGATACTTACAAGGGCAACGGAGATTTTGATCGGGTTCAGGCGGGTATTCAGGAAGCGATAATGAGTGGTGATCTACAGGGTAAACCAGCCATAATTATGCATGGTCGTGCCGATCAGGTGGTTGCACCAAATCATGGTGGTCGCGCCTATTACGCCCGTAATCGTCAGGTAGATGGTCGTGATGATGTAGTGTACTGGGAAATCGAAAACGGCCATCACCTTGAGATGTTTGCCTATTTGTTAGCCCCGAATCTGGGCTTCTATGCCACACCACCTAATATGCAGCACCGTTATGCCTATATTCATCCTTACTTTGAACAGGCGCTGAATCAGATGTTTGCTCATCTGAGCACAGGCGAGGCGCTGGCTCCGAGTCAGGTGGTTCGCACGACGTCGATGCAGGAAAGCGGTGAAGAGCAGATTACTGATGACATGTTTGCTGAAGTGCTGGTTATGCCGGGTGATGATGCTGTCAGCTGGCAGGATAATACGCTGGTGATTCCTCATTAAGCCGCTTCCCTAAAAACATTTCTATTCTCTGCTACCCCGATCAGTTCACGCGTGCTGGTCGGGGCTTTTTTATGTCAATAGGTTACGATTGATTGGGTATGAGTGCTAATGAGGTGTTTGGTGTTCATGACTCCTTTGTGTACTGAATATCCAGCTTACGTATCTTTTCATACAAACTTGCACGGGATATGCCCAGCAGCTTAGCAGTTTGTACCTTATGCCCTTGAGTGTAAGCAAGGGCGTTTTCAATAGCCTCACGCTCTGCTCGGGCAACCTGTTCATGCAGTGGTTGTGGTGGAGTATTGGCCCGGGGCAGAGTGGGGGAAAGCCGGTTAGTTGATGAGAGAGTGTATATAGGCAATCCCGTGGCCGGATCTATTATCGGTGATATTGGTTGAGTCTGTGCAGGCTGTTGAAACTGTGTTGTTGGAATTAACAGTGACTGAATCAGTTGGAAATCAATCTCGGTGCGTTCCTCTGCCATAATCACCGCTCGTTCCAGCAGGTTTTGCAGTTCCCGTACATTGCCCGGCCAAGAGTGCTGACACAGTAAGTTAATGGCATCCGGTGCTAGGTACTTAACCGGCAGATGCAGTCTGATACAGAGCTCATCCAGCAGGCGTTCTGCAATCAGGTCAATGTCTGCCTGACGCTGCCTGAGAGGGGGCAGATGGATCGGCATGGCATTAAGGCGGTAGTAAAGGTCTGCGCGAAACTCGCCGTTTTCCACCATTTCTGGCAGATTACGACTGGTGGCAGCAACGATGCGTATATTGACTTTTTTTACCTTATTGGAGCCCAATGGTTCAAACTCTTTCTCCTGCAAGGCGCGCAGCAGTTTACTTTGCAGCTCCAGTGGCATATCGCCAATCTCATCAAGAAACAGGGTGCCGCCATCAGCCAGCTCCAGTTTACCTTTGCGCCCCTTGCTGGATGCGCCAGTATAGGCTCCGGGGGCGACACCAAAGAACTCTGCTTCGATCAGGTTATTGGGAATTGCGGCGACATTGAGTGAGACAAAGGCGTTATGGGACCGGGCTGAGAGTTCATGCAGGGCGTGGGCAAACAGCTCCTTGCCGGTGCCCGTTTCGCCGGCCAGTAGAACAGAGATATCAAATCGTGCCGCTTGTCGGATCTGATGTTTGACCATCTGCAGTTGTTCGCTGCGGCCCGTAATCTGAGATAAGCGGTATTTATTTTGTCGTGCCTGGTTTAACTCTTGGGTGACATTGTCCAGTTGTTGCTGCAGTTGATTGACGCGGTTGGCTAGGGAGTGAAAACCTTTACGTTGCTCCAAAGCAACAAAACCAAAGGCTCCGATCACCTCTCCCTGATCCGATTGCAGAGGAATCACGCTCACCAGTGTCCACTGTTGTTTGACCCATAACAGTTCCAGCAGCACCGGTTCTCCACTGTCGGAGACTCTGGGTAGAAAACTATTGTGAATATAACGAGTGATCGGCTCACCTACAGGGTTATGGCTCAGCCCCAGAAACTGACGGTAGCCCTTACTTATCCATGTGATGCGGTGCTGTTGGTCAATAGCGATGGTATTGCTATAAAAGGTGGCAAAGGAATCCGCCAGGGTTTTGAAGGCGGAGTCCTTGAGTGTCGCTGTTGCATGTAGTTCTGTCATAATCAGCTTATTATTTTTTAGAGGCACTCTCTAATCTGTATCATGGATCCGAGCATGAGAGTGATCCATGAGAATGATCGGCAGAATCGCCATGGTGAATGGTATCTTCGGAGTATCGTTATCCATAATTCCTCTTACTCTAGATTTTTGAGTATAAAATTTACAAGCAATCGAATAAAAAGATAACATTTAAATTACAAAAATAAACAAATTACTTAATGTTTGTTTAACAATTTTCATAACTTCATCAAGCTGTGCCGTTCTACATTTTGTAAAACTAAATAGTTATCCTAAAGGTAAGCTGTAGATTGAGTCTTTAAATCGGTTCAGTCCAAAACCTTCATTTCTGGTATTACCAAAGCAGAAGAGCCCCATGGTGTGATTAGACCGCTTGGCATCTACAGGTAAGAGTCCAACTGTACTCAAATTTTAGTAATGATACGAAGTGTAAGCTGACCCGGTGTCTATTTAGTTTCTATTCACACACTTTGCTTTACGAATAGTCTATATAAGTGATAGTAATACCTTAATGTAGTGTTATGTACTTGGGTTTATATGGAAATTGAAAAAGCTAACCTCAGTCATCTTGATGCGTTTCGAGATTATGCTGAAAAGTGCGTACAAGATGGACTTGAATTATATGATGGTGCAAACCATGACAGTGCTGCTTATTTAAAAAAGCGAATTGGATACGCTGAAGGAATTGGATTGCCAGAAGGTTGGCCTCCCATATCGATGTATTTTTGTGTTGATTCAGGAAAAATACTTGGTGCTATTAGAATCCGTCGCGGTTTCAATGAGTACATAAACAATGTCATTGGCCATATAGGATACGAAACCTTACCGCAGGCTAGAGGCAAAGGTATTGCAACGGCTATGCTACAGTGGGTTTTGAGAAATGTTGTTAAAGAAAGCGCTTTTATCTCTTGCGATATAAACAATATTGGTTCTAAAAAGGTTATAGAAAAGTGTGGTGGCAAGTACTTAAACACTTTCTATTCTGACGCAGAAGAGAGTCATATAATGCGATATCAATTAGAAAGTGTATAAGGTTTCAAAAATTTGTCTTTTCAGGCAGTCAAATTTAGTAAGCTGCCAAATCCTATACTCTCATCTCTAAAACCGTAATCCGAGGCACTTTGTAGTGTCGAAGTACCCCCAAAGCGAGTTGACGTTTGCATGAGCCAACAATCATGATGCGATCATTTGGAATACTTTTCTGACCCGTAGCAAGACTCTATTCTGCCTGAGTGAATCATGGAAAATTGTAACTATAGTGTTCTTTATAGCCTTATTACTTATGTAATCTGTAGAGCTTGAAAAGCTAAGAAAATAATCGATGGGGGACTCATATCGTCCCCCTTTTGATATTGCTTAATTCATGTCAGCCAAATCATCGCAGGCTCATAGTTTCTCCTTTCGAAGTTACGCTTATTTGATTTATTAATTCACTGAACCGTGGTTTGCCATAGTTTTATTGCAGAGATATGCGCTTAAACGAAATTAAGGTATTCATTACGTGATGTTATACCTGAAATGTCCCCTTAGGAGAAAAATGCACCATCAGACGAATCGACCTGAAGTCGGGAAATCAATCATCCATAGTGGCCACTTTTTCTTTGAGCCATTGCGAAAAAGCACTAAACCTCGGGCGGACTTCATGCCCTTTGGGGCATATCAAGTCATAGCCAAACCCTGAAGGCACACGTTTGAATGGAGCAATCAGTTCTCCGGAGCTCAGATAGGGTTTGACCAAATGGTAGCGGCCCATTGCGATACCCATCGATTGTCTTGCCGCAACCATGGTTAGCTCTGCATGGTTGAACACATATTTACGTTGCAAGATACTAGAATCTCGTCCCGACTGTGTTAACCAGTGTTGCCATTCTGCTAATGGCGATAAAAACTCTAACGACTCAGTACAGTGAAGAAAACAGGCTTCATGCAACCGACTATCATCGTTAAGTAAGTTTAGCTCGCGTGCATATTCTGGCGTACAAACAGGAATAAGATATTCGTCAAAAAGACGATAATGATAGAAATCAGCATGCGTGTTGTCACCATAATATATAGCGAGGTCAACCGGCTGATTTTGAAAGTCTAACTTGCTGGCTTTGACCCGGATCTTGACGTCAAGATGGGGGTACATAGCCTGAAAATCCGCTAAACGGGGAACTAACCATGCATGAGCGAACGTTGGGGCTGCGCCCAAATATAGCTCCCCACGAAGTTCGTTGAAGCGAATATCTTCAATCTCCGCAAATAAGTTATCAAGCGAATAGGTCAATGTTGCCAGAATACGTTTCCCTTCGTCTGTCATTTCTAACTTACGAGTGAGTCGCACAAATAGCTTGAATCCCAGATCTTCTTCCAGCTTTTTGATTCGCTGACTGACTGCCCCTTGTGTTAAGCACAACTCCTCTGCTGCCAGAGTAAAGCTCAGAAACTTTGCTACCACACTAAAGGTATAAAGGTGAGCAAGCAGGTGTTCTTTATGTTCCATATTCAGCCTATGTATTATTTTGGCTAATGCATGTGGGCGATTATTTAGTTTGTTAACCCTTATGTATTAGCGTGAAATTAGCACAGCTTATTCAGACGAGGAAATAGAAATGGACAAACAACTAAAAATCACTGTGATCGGTGGCGGCTCTAGTTACACACCCGAGTTAATTGAAGGCTTATTAAAACATAAAAATGAATTGCCGATAGGTGAACTGTGGTTAGTCGACATTGAAGATGGTCGGGAAAAGGTAGATATCATTGCTGGCTTAGCTCGCCGTATGATCAAAAAGGAAGGCTTGGATATTAAGGTTCATGTAACGCTCGACCGCCGTCCTGCGCTGAAAAATGCTGATTTTGTCTGTTCTCAGTTCCGAGCAGGTTGTCTCGAAGGTCGTATTAGGGATGAACGTATATCACTTAAATATGGCATGATTGGCCAGGAAACCAACGGACTTGGTGGTTTTGCTAATGCGTGTCGCACAATCCCTATTACGCTGGAGATTTGCCGAGATATGGAAGAGCTGTGCCCAGACGCCTGGTTACTGAATTTTACCAACCCATCGGGCATGGTGACTGAAGCGGTTCTTAAACATACCAAAGTCAAAGCGGTTGGCTTGTGCAATGTCCCTGTCATCATGCAAAAAGGCGTAGCACAAATGCTGAACGCGAAGGAAGACGATTTCATCATGCAAGTTGCCGGATTAAACCACCTCATTTGGGCGCGTAAGATCCTGCACGAAGGGCAGGACAAACTGGGTCACGTAATGAATGAAATTCTCAGTGGTAACGATCCTTTAGTTCCTGCAAATATTCCTCCATTTAAGTGGCCAAAGGATCTGCTCCAAAATATGGGTATGATTCCTTGCGCTTACCTGCGTTATTACTACACCAGTGACGATATCATGCAGCAGGAGCAGCACGAAGCTGATAGTGAAGGGACTCGTGGTGAGGTCGTTAAAGAGATGGAAAAACGTCTATTTGATATATATAAAAATCCAGATTTGGCAGAAAAGCCTAAAGAGTTGGAAAAACGAGGCGGTCAGTATTATTCAGAAGCGGCTTGTGAACTCATGGCATCCATCTATAACGACAAGCGTACTATCATGCATGTCAATACGCGCAACAACGGTACGATAAGTGAGTTACCTGATGATTGTGCTGTCGAAGTCAGCTCCTTGATCACTAAAAATGGTCCACTACCGCTTAATGTTGCACCATTCCCAAGTGATACTTTGCGACTTATTCAGCTAATGAAAGAGTTTGAGTCACTGACTGTTGAAGCAGCAGTCACAGGTAACCTTGTTGCGGCTAAACGTGGCCTGATATTGAATCCTATCGTTAATACCGGAACTGTACTGGATGAAGCATTGAGAGAAACAGTAAAAGAAAACCTGGATTATATGCCTCAATTTCGCTGGATGTTTGAAGCATAATTGATTATTCGGTGCAAAACGACCACTGCAAGAAACAGTGGTCGTTGACGCTTTAGGTACGACAGAATCACTTGTTGATCACAATTGTTGCAAAATATGCACTAACTTAAAAATGCCCCTTTACTTATATAGAGTTGAAACTCATTCAAAATCTGTGAATATACGTTTTCCTGACCAAAATTTATCCGAAGGAGTCAGCAGTCAGCTTTTCTAATACTATGCGTCATTTTGCAATCCAACATCTCTTACTTTTCGCTAATCTATTGATTGTTAATTGAACCGAGAAACAAAAGGTTGCATCATAGTCGTAGGAGAAGAAACGGTTTTTGGCTAACGCCTTATCGTTGCGAGTCATTTAAGGGACTATGGAAGACTGATGGAAAGGAAAAGACAAGTTGAGTGGCTAAAGACTCAAAAGAAAGGCTTTTTCAGACACTTTTTAGGACACGGTTTAGGGTTTTGTATTCCATTTATATTAGGCGGTGCATTTGTCCAAAACGATTTTTATCTGGATTTATCCCCAATTGTGTCGTATCGAGTTTATTTAATGACGTTATTTGGAGCTGTATTTTATGCTGGTTGGGACTGGTGTTTCACAAGTAGAGAGTACAAAAAATACAAAGAAAAACTGTCGCTAAAAAATTCCTCATAACACATAAATTCAAGAGGGATTCGCAACGTGTGGCATTTTCACCATACGTTGTTTTAAGTGTTTAAGGTGGTATGTGGCGACGGCGGTATTGCGTTGCTGACCTTTGTAGATCGTTATGAGTATCCGCAATTTTCGAGACAAGGAGTCCATTTTGTTCAAGCTTTACTACTATCCAAACAATGCGAGCCTGGCTCCTCATTTTTTGCTTCATCACTTGAATGCTGATTATGAATTATTGTTAGTTGATAAAGAGTCAAACTCTCAGAAATCGGCGGATTATCTTAAGCTCAACCCTGCTGGTCGAATTCCAACATTAGTTGTCAACGAACAACCAATTTTCGAAAGTCCAGCTATCTGCATGCATATCTGCGAATTGCACCCAGAATCAGATTTAATGCCATCTATAGGTAACCCTAAACGACCTTTATTTTATCAATGGCTAGCGTTTCTGAATAACACGCTGCAAGCAGAACTGATGGTTCGCTATTATCCTCATCGCCATACCAATGATGAAGCAGCTATTCCAAATGTTGTAGCGGCACAAGATGACAGAATTGCGGATGCACTATCCATTATCAACGACCAGCTTGAGCACAATGAATACTTGCTTGGTGATACGCTAACTGCATGCGATTACTTCCTGTTTATGTTAGCGGAATGGTCATTACCAATAGAGAAGTCACCGCTTACTTTCAACCATCTGGCTGCATATCTGAATCGGCTTTATGCAAATCCAACGGTTAAGGCTGTTTGTGACATCGAAGGCATAGATCTCGGACCATTTAAATCATACTCATAATGCAGAGTTAGGCAGATAAGGAAATCTTGAAGTTTAGTGTTAGAAAAGCAACATTAGATGATGTCGATAAAATCGCACATAAACACGTTAATTCATGGGCATATACGTAAATGGAGGAAGCATGAAAAATCAGGGAAAACTGTTCTTCTTCTGTGGCAAGATGGGAGCAGGTAAATCCACTAAATCTAGGATTGTAGCTGCTGATAATAATGCTGTCCTAATTTCAGAAGATGATTGGCTGTCTGCTCATTATCCTACGAAAATTCAAACGTTTGACGATTACATTAAATACTCAAACCTCATTAAGCCTTTCGTTAAAAGCCATGTTCAAAACTTACTTAATGCAGGTGTTAACGTTGTCATGGATTTCCCAGCTAATACCGTAAGACAAAGAACTTGGTTTACATCACTGTGTCTCGAAGTTAACAGTGAACATGAGCTTTGGTTTTTAGACTTAACAGATGAGCAATGTTTATCTAATATCGCTAAGCGTCGAGTTGAGCAACCAGAAAGAGCTAAGTTTGATACAGAAGCTGTATTTTACCATGTAACCCAGTATTTCGAAGTTCCAACAGCTAGCGAAAACCTCCGTTTAGTGCGTGTGGCAGGGTACGCATAACAAATATTTAAGGTTCGAAGACTTTTCTAATTAGCTAGAAAAGAATGAGAGTCATACAGCTAATTCGTTTGTATCCAGAAGTAGTTTGTGTGGTGTCGAGTATAAGTTACTACAGCTTTAGGCACGGAAAAGGTAGCGTTTTGAGCGCTACCTTTTTGTTATTGGAGTTTTCTGTACCGGTATAAAATAAGCTGGCAGATATGCGCGGCGAGCTGTTCTGTAGCTTGTAGAGACAATTCGGTGTCGGTGATGTAGATGCTGAGATAAATTGGCTCCCGGTTTTCTTTCCAGATAACGGCATTATAACCAAGCGATCCATTTTCTCCCGAACCTGTACGATCGGCAATCGACCAATCTGAGGGTAACAGCGACCGCATCAGTGAATCCGATACTGAGTTGTCCTGCATCCAAATTTTGAGCTGCACACGAGACTCATAAGACAGTGCATCACCATCTATCAAAGTTTCTAACGTTTTTACTATTGCGTTGGGGGTAGTGGTATCGATGTTTTCCCCTGGTAGCGCGTCATGTACTTTCGGTTCCAGGCTATCCAACCGTGTTGAATTATCTCCAAGGGTGCGAAGGAAAAGCGTCACGGACTTCGGGCCGCCGATTTGCTGTAACACCAGATTCGCCGCAGTGTTGTCATTCATCAGCATGGCTGCTTCACAAGCGTGTTCAATCCGAACATCTTGCCCTGTCATCTGATCCATAATTGGCGACCAGCCTACTATTTTGTGTTCTTCAACTGCCGCCGTGGCGTTTCTTTTTAGAGTGCCTGCCTCCATTTTATACAGCATAGTGGCGCAGGCTAACGTCTTAAAGGTGCCGACTAAAGGAAAGCGCTCATCTCCGCGATAATTCCAGTGTCTGTCTGAGTGTGTATTCCAGATAGAAATCCCGATACGACCATCAATTTCCTGCTCAAGAAGAGAAATGTCTTCATGTAACTTGTTTGCGAGACTTAAAGGCGAGCAGACCATAAGCGCAATCAAAAAAAATAGCTTTTTCATGAGTGTTCATCTTTTGTTCTTTTCATTCTGCTCCGCACTGCGAAGAATTGAGCTGAAACTATACCGACGGAGGGCCCTGTGGACTGTTAAATCCGTGTCGATTTTCTGTTATTCCTATCAACGCACTTGTTTACTCTGCTTTACCATTATTGACGTTGCTTTACGTGGTGTGCACTAAAATAGAATTGTCGTCAGTGTAGGAGTGGTGATCATGAAAACGGTACGAAATTCTGTATGGTTTATTATTGCTGTCGTATCTGTCATGTGGTTTATGAGCGAACCGCAGCTACTGTCATCGACGCAATTCTTCCAATGGCGCTCAGCGCTCATTCAGTATTCGGGTGTGATATCCCTTGCTTTAATGTCTGTGGCCATGGTGCTGGCATTACGTTTGCCGTTGATTGAACAATGGGTAAACGGTATGGATAAAGCGTACCGGGTGCATAAGTGGTTAGGTATTTCCGCTGTGAGTTTAGGCGTAGTTCACTGGTTACTTTACCAAGTCCCTAAATGGCTCGTAGAGTCAGGTGTGTTAGACAAACCCGTGAAACATTCTGGAGCAGGACCTGCTGGGCATAACTTAGTAGGGTGGGAAGTTTGGATAGCGGATTTACGAGATGTCGGGCTAAGCCTAGGTGAGTGGGGCTTCTACTTGTTATTGGTTTTAGTTGCGATCTCTCTTTGGACAGCGGTGAAATATAAACCATTTAAATTGTCTCACCGATTGATGGCCGCCATCTATCTGATGATTGCCGTTCATTCCGTGCTGCTCATCAAGCGAGCATACTGGGGTGAACCGATTTACTACGTATCTATAGCCTTCGCGTTACTGGGTTCAGCTGCAGCTATTTATAGTCTGCTGGGTTTTGTTGGGCGGGCAAATCGTCACAGCACGACGGTAAAATCAACGCGGTTTTTCCCGCAGGCCCGTGTGATGGAGTTGGTGGTCACACCGACAGAATCCTGGAGAGGACACAAAGCCGGACAGTTCGCTTATGTACGTTTTGGCGGTGAAGACCCACATCCATTTACCATTGCGTCAGCGAACGGTGAACCTGAGTTACGCTTCTTGATTAAAGAGCTTGGTGATTTTACGACAGGTTTATACAACAGAATAAAGCCAGGTGATAAAGTCACGTTAGAGGGCCCTTATGGGCGATTAGAGTTTGATGTGACTAAACCTCAGATCTGGGTTGCAGGTGGGGTAGGGATTGCGGCTTTCTTCGCGATACTCGCTTCGTTAAAAGAGAGACAATCGCATCAACCAGTCTACTTGTTCTATTGTGCCCGAGGGTTAGACAGTCAATTAGTCGATGAGCTGTGGCATGTTGCTCATATGGCTGATGTTCAATTAAGGGTGATTGATACTCAGGTTTCCCCAAGACTGAATGCACAACGCATTGTTAAACAGTGCGGTGATTTGGCTGATTATGAACTGTATTTTTGCGGGCCGGAAGCCTTCTCGGATGCATTAAAACAGCAACTTGCAGCGTATCGATTTGATACTGAGCACCGTTATCATGAAGAACTGTTTGTGATGCGATGACAGTTCCTTCAAACGGTATCCAGAAAATAGAAAAGGAGCGGAAACCCGCTCCTTTTTACATTGATAAAGCGATTTTTGGCGAGGGTTACAGTTTTAGTTTTTTCACCATACCTGCTTCCGCGTGACCCGGAATATTACAAGCAAACTCTACATTGTTGTCACCGTGGAAATGCCAAAGCATTTGCTTCGCTTTACCCGGCTCGACTGTGACAGAGTTATCTGAATCATGCATATGGCTGCCTGACATATTTTTCATCATTTCACGGTGAGCAAGCTGCTCTTCTACCGAGCCTATCGTAAATTCGTGATTAATTTTTCCCGTGTTCATAATCACAAACTGGACAACATCATTTGGTTCGATCTTCACCTCTTTTTTGAAGGTGATTTTCATGTCGTCGCTCAGTAGTACGTGCACGACTTTATCTGGTTTCGCCCCTTTTGCTGGCATACCTACTGCCGAAGTCGCCACCATGCCACTCATATTAGAGTGATCCATGTTTGAGTGATCCATTACCGTGGAGTTTTGATTCATCTGGCTATGGTCCATGTCGTCATGGTTCATAGTGGAGTGATCCATCTGAGCGAATACGTTACCAGTAGCCATTGTTAGAGCGAGAGTGATAAGTGTCTTTTTCATGTTCATTTCCTATTCAGTCAATTAGGGAGCGCCATGGCTATTGATGCCTCGGCGCGTATTGTTTACTTCTCTGATCTTTGAGTGAGTTTGAGTTCGCGCTGTTTCCACAGCTTGAAGATGGCTGGCAGTACCAGCAAAGTCAGTAACAGGGCTGAGGCCATGCCGCCAATCATGGGAGCGGCGATGCGCTGCATCACTTCGGAGCCGGTTCCTTCGCCATACATGATTGGAATCAAACCAATGATAACGGTCAGCACGGTCATCATGACCGGACGTACCCTTAAGCCTGCACCCTCACGTATCGCATTCGTCAGGTCTTTAGGATGTAGCGGCTGCTGCTTTTCTTCTGCATCAATCTTTTTGTGGTGCCACGCCTGGTTGAGGTAGACAAGCATGATGACTCCAATCTCCACGGCCACACCTGCAAGGGCAATAAATCCAACACCTACGGCGATGGAGAAGTTGTAGCCGAGATAATGCATAAGCCACAGGCCGCCGACCATTGCTAGCGGTAAAGTCAACATGATGATCAGTACTTCACCTATACGGCGGAAACTGAAGTAGAGCAGCAACATTATGATTGCAATGGTGATTGGTACGACAACGCTTAATCGCTCTTTCGCCCGCTCCATATATTCGTACTGACCAGACCAGGCCAGCGAGTAGCCTGCGGGCATAACCAGTTGTTCTGCGACAGCTTGTTGTGCTTCGACCACGTAGGAGCCAAGGTCGCGTCCCTCAATATCGACAAACACACAGCCATTAGGACGTGCATTTTCGGTTTTGATCATCGGCGGGCCGTCTTCATAGCGGATGTCTGCGACATCAGCGAGGGCGATACGAGCACCATTTGGAGTCACCAGCGGTAAGTTCTGAAGTTTCATGACAGAGTCACGGTAGTCTTGTGGGTAACGAACATTTATTGGATAGCGTTCCAGACCTTCAATAGTTTCCCCGACATTCATACCGCCTACCGCTGTGGAAACGACCTGCTGAACATCTTTAATGCTCAGTCCGTATCGGGCTGCCGCGCGACGTCTGATATCGATGGTGACGTAGCGACCGCCAGCAACGCGCTCAGCATAAACCGATGAGGTACCAGTGACGTTGTTAAGAATAGGCTCCAGTTGAGCACCAATCTTTTCGATCTCTTTGAGATCGGGGCCTGCGATCTTTATCCCGATAGGCGTTTTGATCCCGGTCGCCAGCATGTCGATACGTGTCTTAATTGGCATTACCCAGGCATTGGTCAGCCCCGGGAACTGCACTAAATTATCAAACTCTTTACGTAACGACTCGGTAGTGACACCCTCACGCCACTCATCACGAGGTTTGAACTGAATAACAGTTTCGATCATCGTCAGCGGTGCCGGGTCCGTTGCGGTTTCTGCACGACCAATCTTGCCCCATACGCTTTTTACTTCCGGTACGGTTTTAATCAGTTTGTTGGTTTGCTGAAGCAACTCGCGAGCTTTACCAATCGAAATGCCGGGATAGGTGGTCGGCATGTACATTAAATCACCTTCATCCAGTGGTGGGATGAACTCGCTACCAAGCTTACTGGTAGGGTAATAAGCGGATGCCAATAGAGCTATAGCCAATACGATCATCGTCTTTGGATAGTTTAAGCTCATATTTAACAGCGGGCGATAAAGTGCGACTAGGCCACGGTTAACCGGGTTTTTGTGTTCAGGGAGTACTTTGCCCCGAATGAAGTAACCCATCAGAACAGGCACGAGAGTAATAGCCAGTGCTGCTGCTGATGCCATCGCGTAGGTTTTGGTGAAGGCGAGAGGAGAGAACATCTTGCCTTCCTGGCCTTCCAGCGCGAATACCGGAACAAAGCTCAGGGTGATTATCAGCAGTGAGAAGAACAGGGGCGCACCAACTTCTTCAGCGGCTTTTCCTATCACCTGCCAGCGGTTTTTGTCAGTAAGTGGGGTACGTTCAATATGCTTATGGACGTTTTCTATCATCACAATCGCGCCGTCCACCATTGCCCCGATGGCAATGGCAATCCCGCCCAGTGACATGATGTTGGCGTTAATACCTTGCCAATGCATAACAATAAACGCCGCTAAGATACCAACAGGCAAACTGAGCGCGATCACTAAAGAAGAACGAATGTGGAACAAGAACAACGCACACACGATGGCTACGACAATGAACTCCTCCGCCAGTTTCTTCCAGAGGTTTTCAACCGCGGCATCAATCAATGTTGAGCGGTCGTACGTCGGAACGATTTCTACACCATCAGGGAGACTCCGTTTCAGGTCGTTGAGCTTATCTTTGACGTTGCTGATCACTTCACTTGCGTTCTCACCGAATCGCATCACGATCACGCCACCGACGGCTTCTCCTTCGCCATTGAGCTCAGAGATACCACGACGCATTTGTGGCCCTAGGTTGATGTCGGCAATGTCACCCAACAACAAAGGTGTGCCTTTGTCGGTGACTTTCAGCGGCAGTGATTCAATGTCTTCGATACTGGTTAAGTAACCCGTAGTACGAACCATGTGTTCCGCTTCGGCAACTTCCACCACGGATGCGCCCGTTTCTTGGTTGCCGTTCTGAATAGCCATGTTCACTTGCTGTAAAGTGAGGTTGTAGGCACGTAACTTAGCCGGATCGATCTGGATCTGGTATTGCTTCACCATGCCGCCAACCGTCGCTACCTCAGATACACCATCGACAGTTTGCAGCTCATACTTTAGGAACCAATCCTGATAGCTGCGAAGTTCTGCGAGATCGTGTTGACCTGTTTTGTCTTGCAATACGTAACTGTAAACCCAGCCCACACCCGTTGCATCTGGACCTAAGGTCGGTTTTGCACTTGGTGGTAATTTGGGCGCAACCTGACTCAGGTATTCCAAAACCCGCGATCTTGCCCAGTACATGTCAGTATCATCGTTGAAAATGATATAAACGTACGAGTCTCCGAAGAATGAGTAACCGCGTACCGTTTCAGCTCCGGGAACGGCCAGCATTGCTGTCGTTAAGGGATAGGTTACCTGATCCTCAACCACTTGCGGTGCCTGACCCGGATAGCTGGTTTTGATGATTACCTGTACGTCAGACAGGTCAGGAATCGCATCCACAGGGGTATTTTTAACGCTGTATAATCCGGACACTACGATGACTAATGTGGCTATCAATACCATGAAACGGTTATTGATTGACCAACGAATAATTGCTCCAATCATAGTTAGTCCTCAGCCGCTTCTAGTTGTTTTAGAAGGTAGTCAGAGCCTTGCTTTTCGATCAGAAACCGAACTTTCTGCCCCTCTGTAAAACCAGACAGATTGACTTCGTCACCCACCGTAAAGTTCATTTCCCCTGCATCCCAATTCCACTCGGCAACTGGCATGTGGTTTAGTGTGATCATGCCAAAATCTGCCATCAGCATACTGACGTCACCGGTTAACCACATGTCTGAAGCAACGACGCTGCCATCTGCTTTGTCATCAATAATTTCGTACTGACCAGATTCGGTTTTTTTCATTTCGAATTCGATCATTTGACCTTTTTGTAAATCGCCCAGTTCAACACCATCAGCGAAGGTAAAATTCATCACCATTCCCGGCCAGTCCCATTCTGGTACGGGCTGGTGGTTTATGGTCAGCATACGATGGTCTTTCATCACATCAGTAATTTCACCCTTCGCCCAGGCGGTGACCGCTGTTGGCTCTTGCGGTGCAGAGATTCGGGAGAGATCGGCCGTCTGGCTGGATTCTGAATCCAGCATGAAGTGAGCGGAGGTGACGATTCGGTCGCCCTGGCTGAGGCCTTCTAAGACTTCTGTTCTGTCATCGGCTTCGCGTCCCACTTCAATTCGGGTTGAGCGGTACTTTCCATCACCTTCAGCCAATACAACGCGGGTCATACCACCTGATCGGATAACGGAGGCTCTCGGAATGGTCAGCACGGCGGTTTCACTCACGGGTTGCAGTGTGATGTTGGCAAACATGTTCGGCTTAAGCTCGCCGTTCGGGTTAGGAAATTTGAGACGAACGCGCAGAGTCCGGGTTTTAGGATCAAGAATCGGATAGACGTAATCCACGTTACCTTGCCACGATTTACCCGGAATGGCGTCTAATGTCATCGTCGCGTCGCTGTCAGCTTTCATCCAGTGTGCCTGACGCTCAAAAACTTCAGCATCTACCCAGACATTTTCTAACGGACCGGCACTGATAACGGCTTGCGCTGGTGATAAATAACCGCCTTCGCGCACATTTAAGCTGGCGATGATTCCGTCTTCCGGTGCTTTAATCTCGATGGTTTGGGATGCTTTACCGCGTTTCTTGATAGCATCGATTTGAGAACGATCCACACCGAGCGTGACCAATCGCTCGGTTGCCCCTTTAACTAAACCGCTCCGGCCCGTACGATACGCATTGAGCAGTTCTTCCTGTGCTTTCACCAGTTCTGGTGAGTAGAGTGTAAACAGGACATTGCCTTTTTGGACTTTTTCACCCACAGCATTGATGTGAAGTTTTTCCACCCAGCCTGCAACTCGCACGTTGGTTTGCCATAACTGACTTTCATCGAAGGCGATATAACCGACCGTTTCAATACGCGGAGATAACTTCTCTAATGACACTTGCGCGGTTTTTACCCCGAGATTGTTCTCTACAGAAGGATCGATTTTGACCGTACCTGGTTTGTCGGCTTCGCCTGCGAGGTCTTCAGCGTATACGGGGATCAAGTCCATCCCCATCGGCGATTTACCCGGTTTGTCTCGTTTGTAGTTCGGGTCCATTGGCGCGACCCAGTAGAGCGGATCGTTTGAACTGTTCGAAGCGCTGCTTTCAGCCGCATTCAGTTCGTGACTCATTCCGGAATTAAAGTGGCTGATGCAAAACCCTAAAGCACCACCCACCAGTAAAGCGATAGTTGCGATTTTGATAGAACTCGAGTTCATTATTTACTTCCTTAATTCCGGTGCTGATACCTGATACTCAAAGCCGCCGAGTAATGCGGCTAAGTTGCTGCTGACGATATTTAAATCAGTGATGAGGCGCTGCTGCTCAAGCCGTAAAGCCAGTTCATCAGTACTGGCCATGATCACGTCGTTAAACTGCGCGGTATTGTTCTGATAACCACGCTCTACTGCGCGAATGCGGGCATTTACCTGAGGAAGCAGAGTGGATTGATAACGCTCCAGGCGTTGAGTTAGGTTGGCTCTGTCAACTAGGAGTGTGTTCACTTTGGCATTCATTTGGGTGAGTAACGTATCTTTCTGTGAACGTGCTGCGCCAACCTGGTATTGAGCGGCAGCGAGGTTTTTATCCTGGCGGTTGCCGGTGAACAGAGGGATGTCCATCGTTAAATACGCGCTAACTAAATCTGAAGCGGGTTCTCCTCTCATGTTGTCTGACTGACGGTAGGCATAAGCCACTTCTACCCCAAACTGAGGTATGTAAGCCTGCTCGGCAATTTCTACCTGGGTTTCATTGGTAGAAATACTGACGTCTGCCATTTTCACCATCGGATGCTCGTTCAGCTGTTGATAGTGTTTAGTCGTGTCTGTGCCGGTAGAGAGTTTCTGATTCAGTAAATCCCATTTAAGTTGGTTACTGGCTGAAAGTCGCGAACGATCTTGCTGTGACGTGCTGATAAGCCAGTCTGAACCGAGCCATTCGGAAAGCTGGGCAGTTAAACGTCGCTGCATTTGGGAGTTGGCTTGTAGCTTCTCATCCAGCTTACTGACTTGAAGCTGCGCGTTAAGCAGATCCTGGGCTTCGCTTTTACCGATGGAATAATTTGTCTGGATGAAGTTTTCCATCTCCTTCATCAATCGACGATTTTCCAGCATGATATGTTCGGCTTTTTGCTGGTAGCCAAGCTCTAGCCAGAGCTGAGTGATGCTGTTGGCCACATCCAGCTCTCGGGCGTGTACCTGTAAAGACAAGCCATCAGCTTGTTGATTGGCTTTTTTTTTGTTGAAGCTCAAGGGTTGAGCCGCGCTCGAACTGCTGCATCAGGCCGACGGAGATGTTGGTCATCGGGTCTTCGTCGAACTTAAAGCTGTCGACGGGCAGGCCACCAACTCCGACTTTTAATTTCGGGTCCATGAGGGTTGCGTTTGCGACGCCCGTTTCGCGCATGGCTTCAGATTGCCCATAGAACTGCCTGCGGCTTCCATCGTTGCTTAGTGCAAGGCTGATTAGGTTGGCCAGTTCCTGTGTCGACTGCGTTACAGCCTGATTTGCTGAAACCGTTGACGGCACGTTGGCCATGACATTGAACGCAGGTACGGCAGCCAGTGTTAGTAAACACATCGCGGTCACTAAGTGATTTAGGTTGAGTTCCATCGTTTTCATCCAAATTGAGACCAGATTTGCTTGTACGGAAACACAGGTTGTTGCGTATCGGTACGAGCTTTGGTCGATGCCGGACTTATAAACGCCTCATTTGGTTTGCTTGTTCATACAAAAGTAAACAGCGTGCGCGCAAGTAGGACGCAGTTAAACAAGTAGCGTAAAAGTCAGGCGCAATTAAACAACCTGCTCAGTTCAGTAGCGTCTAGAACAGAAAGCAGGGTCGAATGCTCTGAATGGATTAAGCGATGGGAGGCCGATAGAGGCTGTGACTAATTTGTACCACGGGATCAGTTGTTTCTAAACTGATGCTGGCACGATTAGCTAGTGGGTGAGGTTGGTCGGCTGGAACGGGCAGGGGAACAAAAACAAATGAACAGGCGGTGGTACAGCAGTTATGAACCATACCACCTGAACCGTCTGAGCAATCCATCTCTGAAGATGTTGAGGGCAGAGACATGCTCATTTCCATATTGTGGGAACCACAATGCTCATTGGTGTTTGCTACCGTATCCGAAGAAACAGCTGCGTTACTTTGCATCATTTTCAGGCTCATCAATGGCGCACTGTTAACCACGCCAGATACTAACAGTATCAGCGTTGTCATTAACGTTAGCCATATTGTATGCAATGGTTTGAGACGCATACTGTTTCCTGAAGCAATGAGTACATGAATTAAAATAACCTTTGAATAGTAAAGGTTACCCTTAGGGTAAGGTCAATAGTTAATATTTATCGATAAATATGTATTTAGTGAGTAATTAGTCACAAGAACTTATTCCCCCAAGTCTTATCCTTGTTATATGTAAGGTTTATTCACTCGCCTCGGGTAGCATATGATTGAGATTGTCATCGACGGGAAATATCGCATCGTAGAGGAAGGACTCACTCTTCTTGAAGCAGCAAAAGTGTGTGGGGTAGAGATCCCTTCACTTTGCGGAATGAATAAAAATAGTGAAAAAATTCCGTGTGATTTATGTGTCGTCGAGGTAGAAAGCGGCGGTACAAAGCGCGCGTGTGAGTTGGAAGTCTATCGCGGCTTAAATGTGGTCACGCAGTCAGAATCACTTAGTGAACACCGCAGAAAAGCCCTGAACCGAATTATGATGGATCATTACGCTGACTGTGAAGCCCCGTGCAAAACGGCATGTCCGGCAGGTGTCGATATTCAGTCTTACCTTTATCACATTTCGCAAAACGATCATCAGAAAGCGATTGAGGTGATCAAACGTACATTACCAATGCCGTTGTCGATTGGGCGAGTGTGTCCGGCATTCTGTGAAAGTGAATGCCGCCGCTCCTTAGTGGATGAGCCGATCGCGATTCGTCAGTTGAAGCGTCATGCCGCCGATGTGGATTTAGCCGCTTATGATGCTTATGTTCCGGAGAAGAAACCAGCCAAAAACCGGACCATTGCTATTGTTGGAGGTGGGCCAGGAGGCTTAACCGCGGGTTACTACTTATCCAATGAAGGTTATGACGTTACGGTGTTCGAGTCGATGCCGAAAGCAGGTGGATGGTTGCGCTACGGTATCCCTGAGTATCGCTTACCAAAAGATATTCTGGATAAAGAGATCGAGCTGATGAGCCGCAACGGCATGCAGGTAAAGACCAATCAAGAGCTTGGAGTGGATTTCACGCTATCTCAATTGAGTGAAGAGTATGACGCAGTCTGTCTGGCGGTCGGTGCATCGAAAGCGGTTGAGATGGCCTACCCGGGCAGCGAATTAGACGGCTGTTATCTGGGAGTAGATTATCTGAAGGATTACGTTACTGAGCAGCAGTATGTAACAGGTAAAAAAGTCGCGGTTATCGGTGGTGGTAATACGGCTATCGACTGTGCCCGTACCGCTCGTCGTGCTGGCGCTGATACTACCTTGATTTACCGCCGCACCCGCGAGGAAATGCCAGCTGAAGATTATGAAATTGTTGAAGCTGAACACGAAGGCGTTAAGTTCCATTTCCTGACCAATCCTGCTGAGAATATTGCCGATGAAAGCGGACGTGTCAGTGCGATTCGGTTAGAGCGGATGGCACTTGGTGCTGCGGATTCATCAGGGCGTCGCAGTCCGAAACCAACAGGTGAGTTCTTTACTGAAGCGTTTGATACCGTTATAGCGGCGGTTTCACAGAAACCTGATTTGAGTTTCTTAGAAAATGATGATTTAGAGATACCAATCACGCGCTGGAATACCTCAGAATCTGATGCTCAAACCATGCATACTGGTACGGGTAATATCTTCAGTATTGGTGACTTTCGTCGCGGCCCGGCAACAGCGGTAGAAGCAGTCGGTGACGGGCGAGTAGCCGCAAAGGCGATCGATCTGTTCCTTAACGGTGATATGGCTGATATGCCTAAGCCTGCTTTTAACTCGCGCAAAGAACAGAAACTGGCGCAGGTTGACCCGCTACATTTTGAGAACATTCAAAAAGTTGCCCGCTCAATCATGCCAGAGTTGACGCCAGAACAGCGCGAGCAGAGTTTTGCTGAAGTAGAACTTGGCTTTGATAATGAAGAGGCGATGAAAGAAGCGGCGCGTTGCCTGGAATGTGGCTGTCAGGCAAGTACCGATTGTGCTCTGCGCGATTACTCAACTGAGTATCGGGCGGAACAAAAGTTTGATGGCTCACTTAAGGTAAATGTCAGTGATGTTCTGGAACACCATCATTGGCTTGATTTACGCGCCAAAGATCATCGTCATAAATACCAGGTGGACCGCAGTTCGGAATTTATTGAGTTTGATGCGAACCGATGTATCAGTTGCGGTCAGTGTATACAGGCATGTCGCGAACAAGCGGTTCACGGTGTATTGAGTTTTGTTTCAGATACAAACGGTCGCCCTGCGTTAAGACCGGACGATCGGCCGCGATTCCGTTTCGATGAAAAAGGGGATAAGTGCGGCGGCTCCATTCTTATGGGAGACTCGAAATGCGTGCAATGTGGCGCGTGTGTTCAGGCATGCCCAACTGGTGCGATGGTTGATAGCCGGGATCGCTCTCAAGGTCGGACTGAGGATTTGAAAGCAGTGGATACCATCTGTACCTACTGTGGCGTTGGCTGTAAGTTAACCATGTTTGTTGACCAAGCAGAGAACAAAGTCCGCTACGTTAAGGGGGCTGATTCGCCAGTTAACCAGGGCATGCTGTGCGTAAAAGGCCGCTTTGGCTTTGATTTCATAAGCAGTGACGAGCGTCTGACGACACCACTGATCCGAAAAGACGGGTGGTTACAACCCGCCAGTTGGGATGAAGCGATTCAACTGGTGGCATCAAAGCTTTCGTCTATTAAGCAAGGCTTTGGCGGCAATGCACTGGCTGGCTTATCGTCAGCAAAAACCACCAATGAAGATAACTACGCGTTCCAGAAGTTTATTCGTCGTGAACTCGGTACAAATAATGTCGATCACTGTGCGCGATTATGCCATGCATCCACCGTTACCGGGTTAGAAGCGTCGTTAGGCAGCGGGGCGATGACCAATGATATTCCGAGTATCAAACACTCAGATGTGATTTTTATCATTGGTTCTGATACCACGTCAGCGCACCCTATTATTGCTTCACACATCAAACAGGCGATTCGTCATCACGGCGCGCGTCTGGTGGTGGCAGACCCTAAACGTGTTGATATGGTAGATCATGCTGAGCTCTATCTTGCACACCGGCCGGGTACGGATGTGATGCTGCTTAACGGCGTGATGCAGCAGATCATTAAAAACGGATGGTACGATCAGGAATACGTTGAAGAGCGTGTTGATGGATTCGATACCTTGCTGCAAGAGGTGATGTCACCAGCTTACCATTTAGACAAAGTTGAACTGGTAACCGGCGTGAAAGCCGATGATATCTTCGCGATGGCCCGGATGATAGGGACGGCAAAACGTACCGCTGTTTATTACTCCATGGGGATCACACAACATACCACCGGTCATGACAACGTGCGTTCGATTGCGAATCTTCAGTTGCTGTGCGGCAATATTGGTATCGAAGGCGGCGGTATTAATCCTCTGCGTGGTCAGTCGAATGTTCAGGGATCATGTGACATGGGTGCTCTGCCAAACTGTTATCCGGGCTACCAAAAAGTCTATAACCCGATGGTTCGTCAGAAATTCTCCATAGAGTGGAATGCGTCAGACTTACCTGCTGAGCCCGGGTTAACTCTAACCGAAATGATTGATTCGGCGTGCAAGCGTGAAATTCGCGGTATGTACATTATGGGTGAGAACCCAGTATTGAGTGACCCAAACCAGGCACATGTTATTAACGGCTTGGAATATCTGGACTTCTTAGTGGTACAGGATATTTTCCTTACCGAGACTGCGCAGTATGCTGATGTAGTGCTGCCTTCCTGCTCGTTTGCTGAGAAATCCGGACACTTCACCAACACTGAGCGTCGGGTCCAGCGCGTGAATGCTGTTGTCTCTGCTCCGGGAGAGGCAAAAGAAGACTGGTGGATTATCCAGGAGCTCGCTAATGCAATGGGCAGTGATTGGAATTACCGCTGTGTATCGGAAATCACCAATGAGATAGCACGCGTCACCCCGCAGTATGCCGGATTGCGCTGGGATACGATTACGCCGAACGGTGTTCAGTGGCCAAGTAATAAAAATAACCCGAACGGCACGCGTATTATGCACCAGACCCAGTTTACTCGTGGAAAAGGGCAGATGGTGGGCATTCCGTTCCGCTACGCGGCTGAATTGCCTGATGAAGAATACCCGTTGGTACTGACGACAGGTCGTGTCTTGGAACAGTTCCATACCGGTACCATGACGCGTAAAACCAAAGGACTGGATAATCTTGCAGGGCCAAGGGCAATGATCAGCGTGGAAGATGCAGAGGAACTAAAAATCACTAATGGTCAACGCCTTAAAATATCGACACGGCGTGGCTGTATTGAAATCGATGCTTTTGTTACTAAGCGCATGCAAAAAGGAGTGGTGTTTATTCCGTTCCACTTTGTTGAATCGCCAGTCAACCGATTAACAACGACAGCAACGGATCCTCATGCGAAGATTCCTGAGTTTAAGGTGGCAGCGGTGAAAGTTGAAGTGTCTGAGCTTGCTACTGAAACAGAAAAGGCGGCCGAGCGCACTCATAATATTTAATTATTTGGTTGGTCTGATTTTAGCAAGGGCGGGGATCTGGTTTTGATTCTCGCTCTTTTGTTATCTGCATCGATTTCGTTAGTTTGGTGTCGAGTGTTTGAGCTGATTTTCGCCGCAGTTTGTACATGGCGTTGGCTTTGAAATATCGTTCCGTTAGCTGCTAAGGCGATCACGTAGTAGTAAAAAAGTACAAAGTTTAAACAACCTCTAAACATTTTTGACTAGATTGTCAGAGAGTTGACTGTTCCTGACGATTCTCTGTTATTCAGGTTAGTTCTTTAACCTAAACTTTGCCTAACTTCTATACTCAAGTTACAACGCTGAATTTTAATAATTACAAGAGGCAATTGTATGACGAGAACAACCTCATTTGGATTAGTTTTACTATTGATGTGCGCCTATTTTGGTTACAACCGTTTCTACGCATATCCTATTCAACTGGAAACTCAAGCGGAGTCAATGTTACTCCAGATGGCCAACCGTGAAGAGTGGCTGGACGCATTTGAGGTCATGAATCGGGTAGATTCACGCAGCGGCTATCTTGAACTCGTTGCCCATGTGAGGTCATCTGATGAGAAGCGAGCGTACAGTGAAGGTTTTATCACTTACACCGACAAGCAGGGAATGGTCTGTAAAGAAGTGGTGTTTGATTTTAAGATTAACTCGGTAAGCAACTACAATATTTACGACATAAAAGACTGTTCGATGGGGGAGTATTATTAGCTGGCGGATGTCGCCCAACGGATTAAATTTATCCCTATGAATTCAATGCAGTCCAAAGGGCTCATCCTGCGAACATGCGTCTCTGACAGAATGAAATGTTCTTGCTAATCAAGGGATTTCTTAAATCTCAGTGAAGCGACCAGCAGCCCGAATACTGTAAATGCAATTAACCATAGCGTATCCCTCCACAGGTCGAACAAGTCTGCACCACGCAGTACAATGCCACGAATCATCCGCATAAAATGGGTAGCAGGCAGTGCTTCTGATATCCATTGTGCGGCGACAGGCATACCTTCGTAAGGGAACATAAACCCTGATAGCAAAATCGAAGGAAGAAGGATAAAGACCGTCATCTGCATCGCCTGAAGCTGTGTTTTGGCAATGGTGGAAATGACCAACCCTAAGGTTAAACTAGCAGCAATAAACAGTAACGTACCAAATAGTATATGGCTGATAGCGCCGTTAATTGGTACGCCAAAAATCCAGTGTCCTAATCCTAAAATGATAAAGACTTGAATCAATCCGACGAAAATATAAGGGACGATTTTGGCGATCATCAGTTCAATAGAATGGATTGGTGTTGTGATCAAAAGCTCCAAATTGCCACGCTCCCTCTCGCGAACAATGGCCGCACTGGTAAACAGGATCATCGTCATGGTAAGAATCACGCCGAGTAAACCGGGTACAATATTGACGGCTGAACGGCGGCTTGGGTTGTAGTACAGCGCGACTTCAAAGGTTTTGGTTACTTGTGGCTTTATTTCGAAATCAAAGTCGGTCAGAGGCATGGTTTGCAGCGATAATATGGCGGAGCTGATCATGGTATCGGAACCGTCTACAATCCATTGACCCAGTTCACGCCCTTGCATCATTCGTTGGGTAAGGTCTTTGGGTAAAATCAATACAGCCCGGACTAACCCATCCTGAATTGCTTGCTCGGCTTCCTGTGCGGTGGCGTATGTTTCCTTTATATCAACAACTTGTGTGACTTTAACAGACTGAGTGATGATGCGGCCTGCAGTGCTGCCACTTTGATCAACAACACCGACCGGAATATTACGAATGTCAGTGTTGATAGCGAACCCGAACAGTAATAACTGAATCAGCGGAATCATCACCACCATTCCGAAGGTAATACGGTCACGGGAAAGCTGACGAAACTCTTTCATCATTACGGCTTTCATTCGGGCGATTGGTTTCATCATTGGCGGCCTTTTCCTGTCACGCTGACAAATACATCTTCCAGACTCGGGCGGGCGAAGTTCATTTCGGCATTCTGCAATTCCGGAAACTCCTGTTTCAGCCAATCGATGGGATGTTTAATGTGCTGGTGGATGAGGATGCGCAAGCGAATACCGAGTTGAGCTGCGGAACGAACTTCCTCACGCTGAATGAGCTTTTCCTTTAACTCACGTAACTTGTCGGCTTTGACTTCGACAATGTTTACGCCCATGTTTTCCATCAGCTGTTCAGGTTCGCCATCGGCGCGGATTTCACCCGACTCCATAATGGCCAGGCGATGGCAGCGCTCTGCTTCATCCATGTAATGTGTAGTAACCAATATCGTTGTGCCTTGATCGCACAAGTCAAACAGTTGCTCCCAGAATTCACGGCGGTTCTCCGGATCGACGGCGGACGTTGGTTCATCAAGAAACAGAAGCTCAGGTTTATGCATGGTTGCGGCTGCCAGAGACAGGCGCTGTTTTTGACCTCCGCTCATACCACTGACACGTTGTTTGCGTAGCTGATCCAAACCGTAGGTTTTTAACTGTTCTTCGATCCGCGAGTGGAGTAGTTTGCTGCCCAAACCGAAAATCTGCCCGATGAATTCGAGGTTTTCCTGTACCGAGAGGTCGTCGTATAAGGAGAACTTTTGCGTCATGTAGCCTATCTTGAGCCGAAGCAACTCGGATTGTTTCGGGATCTCTAATCCAAGTACATCCACACTGCCTTCAGTGGGACTTAGCAGGCCAGTCAGTACGCGAATAGTGGTGGATTTACCGCAACCATTGGGGCCTAAAAAGCCATAGATAGAGCCTTTAGGTACGTTTAAGGTAATGTCATTGATGGCGGTAAAGTTACCAAACTTTTTGACCACATTCTGCGCCTGAATCGCGTACTCTGTCATCGGGCTACTCCACCAAATCAACCTGAGCGGGAACGCCGGAGGGCAGGGATTTTGCAGAATCAGGTAAGTCGACTTCTGCCAGATACATCAGTCGAGAGCGCTCTTCTTCGGTAAGTGCAAAATAAGGAGTAAAAGACGGCTCGCTGGCGACCCAGCGAACAGTGCCTTGCAAAGGAGCATCTAAACCATCGACGTTAACAGTGACAGAGGTTCCCGGAACAAAGTTAATACGGTAATTTGCCGGGACGTAAACGCGCGCATAGGGTACGCGGCTCGCCTGTATCACGGCAACCACACCGTTAACTGGTACGCGCTCGCCTAAGTTATAAGGCAGGTTATCTAAAGTACCTTCACGGGTCGCTGTGATGGTGAGTTCTGCCAGCTTTTGCTCCTGTAAAGCAACATCAGCCTTTGCCGCCATCAGTTCGGCTTTGGCTTGTTCGATATCTTCCGGTCGAGATCCGGCTGTAAGTTTACTGAACTCTTCTTGGGCGGAATCTAACTCGGCTCTAGCCGAGTCTCTTGCCGCAAGTGCGGAATCTTTCTCTGATTGGCTGATTAGTTTTTTACGTACTAATTCAGCTTTTCGTTGGTAGTTCTTCTGAGCTTCGGTAAGCTGTGCCTGGGCTCTAGCGACTCTTGCTGATGCAGCTGCGATGTCTTCTGGTCTTTCACCATTGGTCAGTTTTAACAGATAAGCGTCAGCTTTTGCTTGTTCCGCTACCGCATGGGCTAGTATCGCTTGCTGGTTCTTGGTATCGAGCTGTACGAGAACCTCGCCTTCCTTAACCTGGTTGCCTTCTTTGACGGGCAGGGCACGAATAATCTCATTGGATGTTGCTGTAAACGTGACGCGGTCACGCTCAAGTGTGCCGAGTGCCTGATGAGCATTGTCTTTTGAACATGCAGTCAAAAGGGTAATGATTAAGGTACCAAATATGATTCGCTTCATAATGCAGCGCGTCCTTAAAGATGGTTGTCTAAGTAACCTCACACTTGCGGCAAAGTTCCAATACAGCTTAGCATGTTATAGCTAAACACTTCTTTTTAGATAGAAAGACTTAGAGCGTGATCGGGCATTTTCGCCGGTCGTTGCATCTTGGGGTGTTTTGGAGATGACCGCTAAGGTTGGAAAGCCCAACTGCGCTGGGCTCAGCTTTGAATCGGGTAGCGAGGTTGTGTATTAGACGAAAATTTTCCCTTTCATATACAGTACACCATCTCCGGAAACTTTAACGCTATCTTCGTTTACGTCACAGTGTAAAATGCCACCGCGCGCTGAAGCCTGGTATGCGATAAGTGAGTCTTTACCAAGCTCTTCCGCCCAAAATGGCGCAAGCCCTGCATGAATAGAGCCTGTAACAGGATCTTCATCACCACCATTGGCAGGCCAGAAGTAACGCGAGAAAAAATCGTACTCAGAACCTTGTGCTGTGACGACAACATCGTAAGGCGCAAGTTGTTTAAGCTGTTCAGAACGGTATTCAACTTCCAGCACCGCTTGTTGGCTGTCTAACACAACAAAGTAAGCTTGCGGGCTTATTAGTACGCGATCGACTTTACAGTTCAGTCCTTCAATCAGTGCTCTTGGGACTTCTGTAACGGGCTTAGGTGGTCTGGCAGGGAAGGTCATTTCTATCTTACCTTCTGAATTCTTTACCACGGTCAGTTTACCGACTTTCAAAGTATGGAATTCGATACTGCCTTTCACATTGAGTTACTCGAAAAGAACCTTGGATGAAGCCAGTGTCGCGTGACCACAAAAGTCGATTTCAGTTAGTGGTGAGAACCAGCGAATCTCGTATTGATTCTGGCCGACTTGCTTAATAAATGCAGTCTCAGACAGATTGTTCTCTGTGGCGATGTTTTGCATGAGCTCTGGCGCAAGCCACTCAGTAAGGGGAACGACAGCGGCTGAGTTGCCTTTAAACTGTATATCTGTAAATGCGTCAACTACGTAAATATCTAATTCCATCTCATTTTCCTTGTCTTTTGTGAGCTCTGCCGGACTAGCATAAATGAATTACGTAAGAAAAGAGTATGAAAGCCAATAAAAACGCGTTTTGTGTAAGAAAGGCGTTTGTTGTGATTATTGCGTTGATACTTCCAGTCAACCCACAAGGACAGTTATTTGAAAAGATCAGAAAACTCCTTGTTGAAGTTATCTAATGTCTCACGTTGAATCCGGTAACAAACCTTGGGCGGATTTGGCTCCGCAGTGATGAATCCAGCTTGTTTGAGAATACGCAGGTGTTCCGAAACGGTGGATTGAGCAAGACCAAGCTCAGACACCAAGTCACTGTTCAGGCATCCACCCATGGTGTCCAGCGTATGAAGGATATGTAGAATGCGTAAACGCGCAGGGTGCGACAAGGCTTTTGCTTGTGCCGCTAACATCTTTTCAGTTTCCAGCTGCTGTTGATTGGTCTCAAAAGAAACCTGGCCGTTAGTGTCGCACTTATCGCTCATGGTTTGGTCTTTATAGTTAATCGTCGAATTGCGATTCATTCTATTTGGTACACACCAGTTAGACAAGAGTTGCCGGGCATTTCATGTATAGGGAATCTGTCTCGGTTTTTGCCAAATAAACACTTAAGTTTATTGTGGTCTTGCCGATATCTGGATATCGCAATCTGCTCATGCATTATAAAAACAAACCATAGTCTTAACAGATAGATTATGAAGAGGTAGCAAAAATGAATTTTGGACGCATGCTTACTTTTAAACAAAAAACTTACCTGATAGCAGGTCCCTTAGCTGCTTTAACATTTGTGTATTTTATAAAATACGGATTTTCGACGGCTGATTTCATTGTTGCCTTGATACTGCTCGCCGCTGTTTCTGTTCTTAATTCTCAGCCTTTTCGTTCGGTAATACCTTATCTAATGTATGGCTTTGTGGCTTTACATATTCATCAGGCATACGGCGATGAGATGATGCACTTTGAAGTATTTATCTTACTTGGTCTGATGACTTTGTATAACGACTGGGTAATGGTGCTGCACACTCTGATTGCTGCGGCTATTCATCATGTCGCGTTTTACTTTTTGCAAACGTCTGGTTTGCCAGTTTATGCGTATCCGCCGGGTTCAAGTTTCTCGATGGTTATTCAACACTGCTTGTATGCGATTTTCCAGGCGAGCGTCTCTATTTATGGCTCGCTTACACAAGCGAACAGTACACGTAAAATGGAATACGTCACCAAGTCGGTTGAGCAGTTGGTTCAGGAAGATAAGCTGGATTTAAACATTGAGCTAAAAACTGGGGATGAGTTTTACATCCGATTCAACAGCTTAATAACTCAGTTGCGCCATATGGTAACGGTACAAAAACAAGCGATAAGTGGATTAGAGCATGTTGCCCAAAACTTAGTTACTAATGTTTCGGCTGTTGACCAAGAGGTGTCGCAAAATGCAGCGAATGCCGAGATGGTTGCAACAGCGATAGAGCAGCTCAGTAGCTCATTCAGCATTATGTCGACGACAGCACAAACTTGTAGTGAGAATACGCAATATGCCAGTGACCTGACCAATAATGCGTTAGAAAAATCATCAAGTTGCCAAATGGTTCTTGAGTCCCTGAAAAATACGGTGAGTAACACTAGGGAGAATGTAGAAGACGTATCTAAAGATACAGAAAACATTCATCAGATACTGCAAACCATCACGGGAATCTCAGAGCAAACAAACCTTCTAGCGCTTAATGCCTCTATAGAAGCTGCCCGTGCTGGCGAAGCGGGGCGCGGTTTTGCTGTTGTGGCTGATGAAGTACGCCACCTGGCGACACGCACTCATACCTGTGTAGAGGAGATTAACAAGTCGCTCTCAGCGTTGGATCAGAACATTAAGTTGTCGACTAAAAATATTTCCAGTGTGATTGAGCAGTCAGATAATGTCGTTGGCTCAGTCAGCGAGATCATGGACATGACACAGCAAATCTCGACCAATATTTCACAGGTAAACGATCAGATGTACCTGGTCTCAACCTCTGTTGATGAGCAGTCTGGTGCGTTAAATCAGATTACCGATACCATGTCCGGCGTTAATGCATCTTCTGGTGTTATCGCTCAGCAATCTGAGAGTCAGAAGAATTCGGTTAGTGAACTTTCTGAGGCAATTAAAGAGCTGAATTCTGTCAGTAGTCGTTTCGTGGTTTAGCATGATTAAAAAGATTATTGCTTTTATTGTTCTGTTTGGGCTCGGGTACTGGTTACCCGACATCCTCAATCTTGACAAGAAAATGGAGTTTGCAGATGCCGCTGTAGATCCAACACTGTTTGAGTGTGAAATTCGCAGTAAACGTTGTTCAAGTGGTGGGTTTGATTTTGAGTTAATTGACGGGAGCTTTACTGCCTTAGAAAGAACGACCTTTACTTTGCAGTATCAGGGCAAGCCAGTCAGCGGCGATATTCTAGTTACCTCTGATGACCAGTTAATAGGAACATTAATCAGCCAAGTGAACGTCAATGACCAGGCTGAACGTCAGGTGCTAATCCCATACTGCGGTAATCCGATAATGAAGATTATTGTGATAGACGCGCAAAGTAACAAAGGGGTAATCATTACCCCACAGGTTAGCTAAAGTGCATTGAGATTAGGGTCAACAGACCCTGGTCAGATTCATCAAGCGCGGAGAAAATCTCTGATCGTTTCGAATCACTTCTTCATCATTTTTGCTAAATCAGCAAATGGGTTATAGGTTGCGCCTTGATGCTCATCTTCTCCGGGTTTTATCTCACTCCCGTAGCGCTCATGTTCCAGGTACTTACTGTGTTCGTTATCGTGGCAATAAAGACATAATAACTCCCAGTTACTGCCATCTTCCGGATTATTGGTGTGGTCATGATCTTTGTGGTGAACCGTTAATTCACGCAGATTTGAGTATACAAACTCACGGGCACACCTTCCGCATACCCAGGGATAGAGTTTGAGCGCTTTCTCTCGATAACCGGCTTCTTTGCGTGCGTAACTGGCACTGGTTCCGTAGTAGTCTGATGCCATGTTGGTAACCTTATGTATTTTTGAGTTCAGATGCTAACACGAGCACAATTTGGAAAATATGACCAAGGTTAAATCTCGTGATTTCTAGGTTAACCTAGAGAGGTGGTTCGACAACCACATATTTATGCTGATCTCTTAATGGTAAAAACCAGGTGTTCTGGTACTGGAAGTAAGTTTGCCCGTTAACGACCACGGTTTTCTTACTGCTTGGGAGAGTGTCGACAATTTCTCCTTTTGCATAGGGGCTGGTTAAGGCAGGATTCGAACTTGTTGAACTCGTCGTACCCGACGACGTTAGCGCAATATTATTGCTGTCTATGATGGTGTAGTTACCCGCTGGCGGGTTTTGCACATACACATAGCGGTCTCCGCTTTTCTGGTAGTAGGCATCGTTAATAATCGCGTATGTTATCCCTGCGAAAATAGCGAATGTGGCGATATCGACTAAGTCCCGGTGGTAGAAGTAGTAATGACCGCGATACGGTGGGTACCGATATCCGCTACTCACGCTGATATAAGTCGTATGATGGTGTGGCGGACGCACAACAACCGGAGGAGGGCGGTGATAACTTGGTGGTCTGTGACTAGGTGGCCGGTGATAACCAGGCGGACGATGTTGGGTTGGTGGCCGTTGTTGAGGTCTGTTGGGTCTGGTAACAGGCCTGGTATGGTGACTATTACCGGGCTGAATTATCGGACGGACAGCAGGCTCGTGATGTGGTTTCGCCGTTACTGTAACCACGCTTGTAAGAGAAAATACTAGGGTTGCAATAACCCATCTGATGGTTGAGCCAGTTTTCATGAAACGCCTCCGTTACGTATTGGAGAACAGGTGTACTCACACATCACTAATTATAACAGGGCATCATACTTAGGAAGTGTTTTTACGTTCTTCAAGTACCAGTGATAAAAGGCGGACGAGTAAGGCTTGTGCCTCTGGTGATAGCACTCTGGCAATAGTCGCTAGGTCGTTTTCAGTCACGTACTCCACATCTCTGATATCCAGAGAAATATCAAGGTCAGTTAAGTTAAGTGATCTCAAAATAGCGCGGTATTGTGAAAGCTTGAGGTCTGATTCACCTCGCTCGATTCTCTGATAAGTTTTAACGCTCATACCCGCCATCTGGGCGACTTGCTCACGGGATAAACCATGCTCTTTTCGTCTTTTAATCAACGCTTCGATAATAGGATCGATATGCATAGTCCCTCCAGACTGGACTGTTTTGACCTAAATAGGGCAAGAAATGGACCAGTTTAACCAGATGCACTTTACCCTTTGTCCAAATAGGGTTAAGAATGGCGACCCTAAAAAATAAATAAAAATACTTTCAGTTGGTTATAAATAATATGGAAAATGATCAGTCGCATTATGCAATAGCGAGTGAGAAATCTATTCGCAAATTGCAACGCATTTTAGACAGGCTAATAAGTGAAATCGTTGATAAGCAGCGTCATTCAATACAAAGCACAGCGGCTTTGACCCGCGAGTCTCAACTTCGGTTGATGAATTACAAAGAGCTGTACCTGCACCGTGATTCGATAGGTGAAGAAGAACTAATGAAGCTCTATGAAAACATGAGTGTTGTTGAAAAAGAAATTGCTGATGAAGGCATTTCAGCACTGACATTCATAATAGAAGCATTGGATAAGATGTACTAAGCATCAATATGATACCAGCTGACAAAAACACTATCGTTTGTAAAGTGAAGCTATAAAAAGGAAAGAATATAAATGCTGGGGAACCACACCCAGCATTTCGACACTGAATTACCAAATTTTCGAACCGTAATTCAATGCTTAGAGGTATGTGAACCGAATAATGTCGGTACGCAGCGAATAATAACGATATTGTTCGAACTAGGCTACGCCATTGGAATCTAACGCCTTCTTATAAGTTGTAAAGTAATCTGTACACCTGCTTGGGGTTGTACAATAATTATTCAACTTTGTAATTCAGTGTAACGTCGTGTCTCTGGTGAAATTAGCAACACATCTGTAGAAGCATTGTTAATTTCCTAAAATATATGGCTACAAACCTTAGCTTTTACTTTTCAATCCTCCTAGTTATGCCTTACAATCTCGTCGAACCAAACCTATTCGGGCTACGGATGGGTGATTGATGAGTACGATGGATGATTTTGCTTCGAACCCAAAATTATGACATCCCATCGATCAAAATATCGTCCAGAAAGGATCTCCTAAATGCTTATGGCCATTAGAGTTAGTTCTCTTTTGTTCAATGCATTGTATTGCCAAATTTCGGCTCTTTGCGTCTGAAATTCGGCAAGTAGGGGGCTTTTTGTTGTTTGCACTTTGGACTGAGTGCAGCAGGCGAAACAAAAACGGATTGAATTTAGAGGTATTAACCGTGAATCTAAAACTTGTCGGCAGCTCCCTGATCGTTGCAGGTACTGCTCTTGGCGCCGGTATGCTTGCTATACCTATGGTGCTCGCTCAATTTGGCCTCCTGTGGGGCACTCTTCTTATGCTGTTCATCTGGGCCGGAACCACTTACGCGGCACTGCTTCTTCTTGAAGCAAGCTGTAAAGTCGGTGGAGGCGTTAGCATGAACGCCATTGCCCGCGAAACGCTTGGTAAAGGTGGCCAGTTAGTCACGAATGGCTTGCTTTATGCTCTGCTTGTTTGTCTTCTTATGGCTTACATTATCGGCGCTGGCGACCTCGTTCAAAAGGTGACTGCATCCGTCGGGATTCCAGCTTCAACTGTATCAAGCCAGGTTGGTTTTACTCTTTTGGTTGGCATCATTGTTTCAGCCGGTACTGGCGTTGTTGATAAGCTAAATCGTGTTTTGTTCATTGGTATGATCATTGCGCTTGTTTTCACTCTTTTTGCCCTTATGCCAAGCGTAACCTTTGAAGGCTTGGATGAAGTCGTAAGTAACGACAAAGTGGCTCTGATTAAGACCAGTTCTGTTCTGTTTACGAGCTTTGGTTTTATGGTGGTGATTCCTTCTTTGGTAACGTATAACAAAGAAGCGACGAAAACTCAGCTGCGTAATATGATCATTGTCGGTTCAACCATTCCTCTTGTTTGTTACCTGTTGTGGCTACTGGCGGTGGTGGGGAACTTACCTCCACATGAGCTAGTGCAGTACTCAAACGTTACCGAGCTGATTACAGTTCTAGGGCAGAAGTACTCTGGCCTTGAGTTTATTCTGTCAATGTTTACCGGCCTTGCATTGTTGACGTCTTTCTTGGGCGTAGCGATGGCATTGTACGATCAAAACGCAGATTTACTTCAAGCGAGCAAGCCAGTGGTATTCGTGACTACGTTTGTATTGCCTTTATTAGGGGCGGTATTTGCTCCGGAGCACTTCTTAGCGATTCTTAGCTATGCAGGAATTATTCTGGTGTTCCTTGCGGTATTTGTTCCGCTATCGATGACGATGAAAGTGCGCCGTGTACCTGTTGAAGATAACACTATCTATGAGGCTGGTGGCGGTGTAGTCGGAATCAGCATGATGTTTCTGTTTGGCTGCTTCTTGCTGGTAGCTCAAGCGGTATAAAGTAAATTTAGTTTGTCAGAGAGCCGCGCAGGTTGATCCTGTGCGGCTTTTTTATTGGTCTTACCGCATTGGAACTGAAATCACGCTCGTGCGCTATCTCTCTGACATATCACTGATATAGAAAAGAAAGTTTGACGGTTTGGTGAAAATCCTTAGCAATGGACTGACAAGAGCTCGGCATGCACTTCCTATGATGTAGATGATAATTTCGACAAGAGGAACTGTTGTGCCAAAACAATTATCCTATGCCATGGCTGGCGTTATGCTGTCGTTAGGTGTGTTTAGTGCCGACGTGGCGGCTCATCCAAAACACAAGCACGGCCACAAACGCGATCATCATCAGCATTATGACGAAGAGTATGCGCATCACCACAAGCGTAAACACAAACACAAGCATAAACATCGGGAAGTAATAGTGGTGGAATCAAGACCTCCGAGGCATCACTACTACTACCGTGATCGGGTTCCGAGTAATAGCGTGTTTGTCCAAATTGGTAATTTGATCTATTTAAAAGTTGATGACCACTTTTATCGTCGTTCTAACGACCGCTATGTTCACGTCGACTTAAAGCTATAGTCAGATGCATTCTACTGATTAAGGCGTTATAACCTTTAGCAGAAATAAAAACAGCGAGCTAGGCTCGCTGTTATTCGTTTTTATCGGATAGCTTTAGACGGTAAAACGATTGAGTATCTCGTCTTGCTTGCTGACATGTCCCTGCTGAACTTGCATAGCCTCGTTAGTCATATTTGCAGAGTCAGCAACCTGAGTAGACAGGTCTTTAATGTTGACCGTGTTACTGTTAATTTCTTCTGCAACCAGGCTTTGTTCTTCTGCCGCAGATGCAATCTGTAAGTTCATGTCTGAGATACGCTGGATTGCGTCACGGATGCGCTGAAGGGCATTATTAGCAAACTCGGCTTTCTCTACCGCTTCTACGGCATTACCTTTACTTTGATGCATAGCATTGGCTACGGATGCAGCACCTGACTGGAGCTGTTCAATCATGCTGCGAATCTCTGTGGTTGACTCTTGAGTACGTTGAGCCAGCGTACGTACTTCATCAGCAACGACAGCGAAACCACGGCCAGATTCACCCGCTCGAGCGGCTTCTATCGCAGCGTTAAGTGCAAGCAGGTTAGTTTGGTCTGCGATGTCATTAATCACTTTAAGGATCGTTTCGATGTTCGCAGTTGCTGACTCAAGAACCTGAACTTCTTCGACAGCAAGATCAATACTGTCTGAAAGAAGGTTAATGGTCTGAGTTGATTCGCTTACTACCGATGATCCTTCAACTGTTGCTTGATCAGCCTCTTTTGCAGCACTAGCTGCGCCTTGGGCGTTATTCGCTACTTCTGTGGCCGTCACCGACATCTCATGCATCGCTGTCGCTAACTGCTCCAGTTCCTGTAGCTGCGTTTGTGTGGCGCTGGCTGAGTCTTCTGCTCCCTTCGCAGTCATTTGTGTGCCGTTAAGGATTTGGTCAGAAATACTTTTCGATTCAATTATCTGATGTTGCAGGTTTTCAATGAACGTATTGAAATTTTTCGCTAGCTCAGAAAACTCAGGATCGGTGTTAGTCTCCAGGCGGCGCGTAAGATCGCCTTTTCCGGATGCAACATCCTTAATTGCGTTGTTGAGTGTATCCAGCGGACGCATCAACGTGCGAATCAGCAGAGTCAGAGCAATGATTGACGCAATAACCGCAATGATAGAATAGATGATTGCGCTGTTACGTAATTGAGCGACTTCTGCGTAGGCGACGTTTTCGTCGATCACTGCACCCAGATACCAGTCTTCACCCGGAATATGTGTCAGGCTCGCCATATATGGCTTGTTATCAAGTTCGAATTCCTGAGTCGAACTCTCTAGAGCGATTTGTGGGAGGTATTGGCTTAGATTCTCGCCATGGAAACTACTATCAGGGTGAGCAATCGTTGTTCCGTCAGAGGATACAAGAAACAGGTAACCAGCATCAAACAGGTTTACCTGGTTAACCAACTCAGACAAAGCAGTCAGTTCTAAGTCGTAAAACATAGCTGCCTGGAACTTACCATTCGTTTTAACTGGGGTTCCGACAGAGATGATCACCTTTTTAGATGAAGCATCAACATATGGTGCGGTCACGACCAGATCACCTTTGTTTTTGGCATCGATATACCAAGGACGCTGACGAGGATCGTAACTTGCGTCAGGTTCCCATCCATCGTCATTCTCGATAACAATACCGTTGCTTTCATATCCCAGACCAATTGCAATGTAACTGGATTTAAGGGTTGGGGTTTCAACGATATCTCGTACATAGTCTTGGTCGTTAGAATTAAGCTCAATGACCTGAGTTGTCGCACGAGCGAGGTCCTTCTTCGCATTCATTTCTGCTTGAAGGGTGTTTCTTACACTGCTTAAGAGTTCCTGGACGCTGGTTTCAATATGCGCTTTAGTTTGGGAACGAATCGTCAATACCTGATTAATAGATAGTAGTGACACGGTGATGAGCAGCAAGATTGAAGAAGCGGTTACAACTTTATGCCTGAATTTCATGAATTCTCCTCTGAGTCTTCCTTTGGCTTCACTCCGTTTTACCTCTTATGTCTTGGGTAAATTATGGGAAAAGAAACCGTTTGCTTTTGGTTTGTATTTTTATCGGCAACTCGGGTTAAATCTTGAAGTGAAGCATGCTCTTTTTTTGAATAAAAATATCGTCTAGTGATGTCCTGATTTAGGGAAAGAAGTAGGGTGGAGTTTTAATGCTTTTATATTAGTTAGTTAGCAAGAGATGATTTTTAAAGCTGGTGATTTCTATGCAGGTCTGATGAGTAGAAATTGGAGATCTAAGTCTGTTAGTTGCTGCCAATAGAGCCGGCTATTTTAAAGAAAATCGAAGAGGGATTAAGACGGAAAACAAAAAGGCTCCGCAGTTGCGGAGCCTTTGTAATCGATCTGCTATCAGAAGATGAGGTGTGCTACACCTGCAATCACTGGTAGTGTGATAAGCGTACGCAGAATGAAGATAACAAACAGTTCTACGATGTTTACCGGAATTTTACTACCAAGTAGAAGTGCACCAACTTCAGACATGTAGATAAGCTGTGTTACTGACATTGCTGCAACTACAAATCGAGTCATTTCATTGTCGATTGACGCCGCCAGAATTGCCGGGATGAACATGTCCGCAAAGCCCACTACAATCGTTTTAGACGCTGCTACAGCCTCAGGAATTTGCAGTAGTTCTAGGTATGGAATAAACGGCTGACCCAGAATTTCAAATACTGGTGTGTATTCTGCAATTACCAGAGCAACAGTACCCAGACCCATAACGACAGGCAGTACGCCGAATACCATATCAATCGCGTTGTGAACGCCTTCTTTGAATACTGACTGGAACGAAGTCACTTCTGATGCGCGTTTCAGTGCTAAATCCATACCCCATGAGAAGGTAGTATGACCTTCTGGTACTGCATCTGCATCTTTTTCAGGTTTGCTGCCATCAATAAAGCGGTCTTTCTTCAGGCTTAGTGGTGGTAAGCGAGGAATAATTACTGCAGCAACAACACCAGCAAGACAGATAGTGCCGTAAAACGGTAGGAACAGGTGTTCAAGCTGAACCTGAGCGATAACCACTAGACTAAAAGTAATCGATACTGCTGAGAAGGTAGTACCAACGACAGCCGCTTCACGCTGGGTATAAAACTTGTTTTCGTACTGCTTGCTGGTCAGAAGGATACCAACGCTGCCGTCACCTAACCAAGATGCCATACAGTCAATCGCACTACGTCCTGGTAGATTGAATACTGGGCGCATAACTTTACTTAGAAGTGCACCAAACAGCTCTAACAGACCAAAGTTAAGTAATAGTGGAAGCAGTAGGCCAGCAAAGATGAAAACTGCAAATAGTGTCGGAAGTAGCCCTGTTAAAACCAGGCCACCTGTGTTCTCTTCCCATATTGCTTTTGGACCAATCTCGAAGAAAGTCATTACAACCGCAGCTGCGCCGATCAGGCGAACGATCAACCATAGCGGAGAAGGATTGAACAGACCGTTAAGGAAACCATTTCGAAGGATCGCAGCAGGCTTAAAAATTTTGCAAAGAACAGAAGCGACAGCCATGAAAGCGATGATACCGGTAATAATGGCAATGAGTGCGTCGCCCAATACCGCAGGAATGACTTTAGCCATTACCGCAACCGGAATAGTAAGGTCGCCATCGTATGAGATAGGCGCCATGAAAAGCAAAAGGCCAATCAGGGATGGAATCAAGAACATCCAGAAGTTGCCTTTAGGTGCTTCGGTAGCATTAGTATTATTGTGCATAGTTGTCTCGTGTTACTACTAGTCAATATACGTCATATTTCATGACATAAATATTCACTAAACATCCGTATTTAATCGCAGATTGCGAGATTACCCGCAAACTACATCCGTTGCAATACTATTCATTAAATACATTTAAATATTCAGTCTATTTGTCGGCAAATGGTCCGAATAAAGTAATTCTGTATACGAATATGTTGCTCGTGTTAGAGAATTGTATCATTAAATGAAAACTATGAAGACAAATATGGGAAGCAGTGTGATTAGAATAGTAAAAACTCAAAAAAGTGTGACTTACATCTCGTGATGATTGGTGGTTTTTTCAACATTACACTCTCATAGAGTAGGGGTATATCACTTACCTATGGTAGGTTGTTATCCGGAAAGCACGTTGTACATAAAGCCGGAAGAGAACTTTTATTCACCTAGATTGATGAAAAAAAGAGCTAAGCAATGTATTCACCGAAGACGGGTGATACCTTGCTTAGCCTTCGTTATGCTGGTTAATATTAGAGTTGTTATTATAACTTTTTGTTTAGTATGTTTATTTCTGGTTAATTTTGAACAGGTATATCCAATAAATAAAAGCAGTACCAAAGGCTAGCAGTGCCGGGAATATTAACGTGTGCAGCCCGTACACAGTAAAGAGTGCCGTACCTCCGACACCGCCTAACAAAAAGCCGCAAAAGATAAATAAAAATAGCTTGGCCTTACGTCGGTCAAACTGACGGCCTCTTAAGCTTTCGCCAATCATAATTCCGAGATCGGTGATGATGCCGGTCATGTGGGTTGTTCTTATTACAGCGCCGCTGAATGTCGTGATCATGGCGTTCTGTAGACCACAAGCCGCCGAAGCCAGATATTGTCCGTAGACATTACCCTGTACCAAAAAGCCCAGACTCAACAGAAGTAAGCTACCTTCAATACAGAGTGCGACACCGTAGCGGCGTCCAAGCTTCAGTGCACTGCTTTCAATAAAGAAACCGCTGAACGCAGCGCCAATCAAAAAGCTGAATACGATCAAAAGCAGGTGAATCGAATTATCGACACCCGTTAGTAAGCTGTTCCCTAGCTGAGTTACGGTTCCGGAAATGTGTGATATTGCCTGGTGTTGAAAGCCGAGAAGACCGACGGCATTGACGCAACCAGCGAGAAGAGCCAGTAGAAATGCGCCATACTCCACCCAGCGAGGAAGTCTGGAAATCACAATAAAACCTCAATTAATTTCAGCAGCAGATTATAGCGCCCAGACAGATATACGAAACCCTTTACTATAAAACTGGGTTGATCATTCTCAAAGAAAAGCCAAATAAGTCGTGTAGTTATCTTATATCTCCGGTATGTGGTTCTAGATATTAGAGTCGAAATACATTTGACGACCAGTACAATTTTTTTGATACGTCATTATGAGCCAAATAAAAATATAGAAATTAATTAATATGCTCCATAGTGCATTCGAAACTCACCCAGCCATGCTTTCTTTCCTCGTAAACTGAAACGGTAGGATTGTGAAACTCTTTGTCACCAAATAGTCCGATTGGTATCACTATGATTTCAGGTGCAGCAGCCAGTGCTAAACGCATGGTCGTCCCACAGGCAGGGCAGAATTCGTATCTGACTTCATTTCCGTCATCACTGATTCTTGTGTAGCTGACCACGTCACCATCTAAGATGACATCTTGTTTGATAAAGCGTGCTTGTACACCAAACACACTGCCAGTTCGTTTTTGACATTCGAAGCAGTGGCAAATGGATGTACGTATTGGCTCACTTTTACAGCGAAGTTGCACCAAACCGCAAGCACATTCGCATGAATGGATTATGTTTGTCTTCGGCATCGTCATTTCTTTTCAATTTCCCAAAAATCAGTTTAGGACATTTCTACTTGCTATACCCTATAGCAGATATCTGCGGGGCTTCGAACATTGGCCTGTCTCTAAACTTAAGTCATTTTGACTGAGTCCAGTATCTTGAGGTTATTTGGGATAACGGTTATTTGGGGATATACTCCGTGCGCAATATAGAGAACATAATAACAAGGAAGTCTTCATGGCCCGTAATCGGATTTTGCCTATTCCACTTATCCTCCTAATCCCTGTCGTACTGTTAGTGGTCGTGATTGTTGCCGGTATTTACCGGTTCAGCCTCTCCGATGATGAAATAATGGCCAAATTTCCTCGCAGTGAAGTGCAGTCTGATTCTATTGTTGCACAGGTTTTGAATATTCAGTCTTCTAACCCCTGGACCATTCAAGTGCCAGAGCAAAACGCAGTAAGTTTTCTGGATGAATGGGATAAAGAGCTTGGTTATTTGGTCGGTAATTACGATGCGGGTGCGACCAAAGGTAAGATTTTACTGCCTACAAAGTTCATTGCGCAGCGCGAGATTAACCAAGAGTATTGGATTGTCGCTCCAATGATCGTGACTACGCAGGGCACAGGATCATTTTATTATGTTGGTCTGTTCAAATTTGATGCGGTTCCCAGCAGAGTGATACTACTGGACAGTGTTTTTATTGGTGATCGTGTAGAACTTAACCAATTACAGTGGCGAGATGATACAAATATTGAGATTTCTTATCTAATACATGGTGTTAACCAGTCTATGGCTGACACGCCAAATCAATTGCATAATGCAATGCTTACGCGTGTAGGGCATTTCTTACATATGCAATAGAGATAATGGCATTTTTAAATGGGTGAATTCTGAGCGAGATCTCGAAATTTCGTAGTGATTTTCTATTCAGGAATGCATTAAGCTATGGCCCTTGATTAAAAGGAGATAGTAATTCCCGTGTCTACAAATGAAACTACAAGACGTTTGTCGAATCTGACAGGTCGTAGAGCGCTACTGTTGTACTCCTTGCCTGTTTTAGTCGCTATTGGTGTTTCTCAGTCGTTTAACGAGTCACCACTAACGAAAACCATTGCGTTAAATCTGCCGGAATCTCAGGTAGTAGAAAGAATTCTTGATGCGAAAGTGACAACTGCAGAAGTAGTCACTCCGCCAAATTTTGAATATCAAATTCAAGCTGGTGATAATCTTAGCACCATATTTAGCCAACTCGGTTTCGGTTACAGTTCTCTCATGAAAGTAATGGAAACGGATTTGAACTACCTAGCGCTGGATACATTAAAGCCGGGTAACACACTGCGCTTCTGGCGTGATGATATGGCAGGTGAACTGCAGAAGATGGAACTGCAGTTTTCTATCGCAGATAAAGTGGTTTATGAACTGAACGCAGACGGCGGGTATGACTTTACTGATATTTCTATTCCGGGTGATTGGCGTCAGGAGCCTTTAGTCGGTGTCATCCAGGGTAGCTTTTCATCGTCAGCGAGTCGTCTTGGTTTAACGTCTGCAGAAATCAGTCAGGTCGTGACTCTGCTTAAAGAACAGCTGAACTTTAGCCGTGATCTGCGTGCAGGTGATAAATTCGAAGTCGTACGACGTGCACAAACTATCAATGGCATCTCGACAGGTAAGAACGAAATTGAAGCGATTAAAATATTTAATCGTGGTCGCGAAATCACTGCATACCTGCATACTGATGGTCAGTTCTACAGTGCCAAAGGTGAAAGTCTGCAACGCGCATTCCAGCGTAATCCGGTGAGTACTAAGTGGCGTATTAGCTCTAACTTTAATCCGCGTCGACTTCACCCGGTTACAGGGCGTGTTTCGCCTCACAATGGTACAGACTTTGCGACGCCAATTGGAACACCAATCGTTTCTACAGGTGACGGGACTGTCATTATGACGCGTAAACACCCATATGCAGGTAATTACGTGGTGGTTGAGCACGGTAGCAAATACAAGACGCGATACTTACACCTTAGCAAGATCCTGGTTAAGAAAGGTCAAAAAGTATCTCGTGGTCAGCGTATTGGTTTGTCAGGTAAAACAGGTCGTGTAACAGGGCCGCACCTTCATTACGAGTTGATTGAATATGGGCGTCCGGTTAACGCAATGCGTGCAAACATTCCGATGGCGAGCTCTGTACCTAAGAAAGAGATGCCAACGTTCATAGCTAACCGTGATGCAATGGATAAGCTATTGAAGGATAAAGAGCAAACTGTTCTTTAATCAAGCAATCACTTAGTGTGAAATTGAGAATAACAAAGGCCAGGCATTGCCTGGCCTTTTTAGTTTTCGTTGATGCCTGGTTAGTCACCTTCATTTCATCTCTGCCATTTAAGAAACGGAGCTAACTTGGCTCCGGAGATTCAGTTTATCGTTGGATTCGCTTGCAAGGGGAGTGGTGCCTTCCTAAAATGCGCAGCAAAACGAGTCGAATCGACTATCTGTCTTATTCCAGTCTCAGTTACTGACTACGATTGGTATTAATATCGTTAGGTGAAAGAATGCAACAAAACGAATTTGAAACGCTGTTAAAAGAAATTATCCAGCAAGAGAACATGCCTAAGGCTCTTGAGTTACTTAAAGCTTGTGAAGAAGAGGAAGTAGCACAAGCCGCGCAATCACTGACGGGACAGTTTGGCCTTGCAGAAGTAGATGGTGAAAAACGTATTTACCACATTACTGTTCAAGAAGACGAGTCAGGTGAAGAACAAGAATACGTTGAACATGTAATGAATGAAGGTGATAACCTTATCAAGTTTGCAGCTTGGTTCTTTGAAACTTTCTTTGAAATCAAGCAGAAAGATACTTACGTTGCAGCTGGTAAAACGTATCAGCAACCAAAAAGATAGGTCTGATAGTAACCTGACTGTCTTTCTGAAATAAAATTACAGTTTCATGTGATTTAGATCTTGTTTTTATCTTTTTGTGGTGTAATATTACCACATAGCCGAAATGGACAAATTCAGGAGAAGGTCATGACTAACGAACTTGGTGGCGCTTACATTGGCCAAATGATTGCTAAAGACGCAATGCACAAAGCACTTCACGGTAAAGCGAAGAAGAAGAAAGCATCTGTTCTCTCTCGCATGATGAAAAAGCTAGCGAATTAATACAAAAAGCCCTGATTACTTAATCAGGGCTTTTTGTTTTCTGAACTTATAACAAGCTATTAATGCCGTGCGATATTGTCAGCCAGTGGATGAGGTATCTGCACTGGGCTGATGATGAGCACTTTGAATTTCGTTGAGCCTATCGCGTACCAGTTCTTGGGTTTGTTGCTTCAGTAAACGAACAAACTGAACTTCAATCTCATTTAACGCGACGGTTTCTGGCGTTACAAGGTACATCTCTGTTACTGGTAACGATTCGTACGGAGGAAGAGGCCAGAGTAGCCCTTGTGCCACATACGGCTTGGCGCTTTCTACGGTCAGTGCACCGAAACCAATACCAGCCATGATCATGCGGCGGACTTCCTCGACATTGGATGAAACTGCAACCAGCTTACCCCAAAACTGCTGCTGTTCACGAAAGTGAGCAATCGCGTCTAGCCCTTCTCCTGGCTGATCACTTTCAAATGAAATGTATGGCAGGCCTCTAATCTCTTCGATTGTAAGGTCGTCACGTCCAAAACAAGGATGAGTTCGTCCGCAGTAAAAGCCCATCTGTTCATAGCCCAGAAAATCACAGCGAATGCCTGTTTTGGCGATTTTTTTGTTACTCAGTCCTATATGTAATAATCCGTCCGCCACGTGGCTGACAATGTCAGCGCTAGGGTGGGTGTTGAGGTTAAAAATAACATTGGGATAGAGAGCATGATAGTTAGTCAATGTGGCATCGAATGCGGGGCACTGGAGGTGACTGGCTATTTCAATCTTTAACTCACCCTGAATATTATCCGCTTGATCAACGAACTGATCTGCCATGTTACCAATAATACGACTTACAGAAGAGGCATATTCATAGACCCGCATTCCGTGCAGAGTCAGAGAAAACACGCCTTTCTTGCGCAGTATAAGCCGCTTATCTACGTGTTCCTCAAGTCGCTTCAGCGCATTACTGACGCTTGGCTGGCTCAGCGACAACTTACGTGCGGCAGCACTGATACCGCCTTCGTTAACGATGGTCAAAAACGTATACAGCAAGTTCCAGTCGAGATTACGCAGTAAGCGGTCTTTCGGGTTGAGCATGAGCTTCTCTCTCCTTAAATAGTCACCCATAGCGATAGGCTATGTATATCATATTTATTCATCATTATGGGTTTTATCTAATTTTTAACATACTCAGTATGTCTTTATGAGCGTTTACTCAGGTGGAGGGGAGTCGTCTTCTTAAGTAAGCGAGACTCTGAAATGAAACGATAATAAAAGTAGAAGGGAATCTATGATGCAAAAAGGGAAAGTTTTCGGTGCTTTGCTTGCTACCTCAATGGCTGTTGCAGCCTCTGCTGGTGTGAATGCAGAAACAATCAAAATTGGTACAGAGGGCGCGTACCCTCCGTTTAACTACTACACCGCAGATGGTCAGCTAGCTGGGTTTGATATCGAAATCGGTAAAGCTTTGTGCAGCGAGATGAAAGTAGAGTGTGAGTTTGTCGCTCAGGACTGGGACGGTATCATCCCGGCACTGTTAGCGGGTAAATACGACATGATTCTAGCTTCTATGTTCATTACTGATGAGCGTAAAGAGAAAGTATCGTTCAGTGCTCCGTATCAGGCGTCTGCAATGACGTTTGTTGTTGATAAACAATCTGGTATCAAAGATGTCTCCCCTGAAGCAATGAAAGGGATGATCATTGGTGCACAAGGTTCAACGACACAGGCCGAGTACCTGCTCGCTAAATACCCGGATTCTGAAATCCGCCTGTACCCGACACAGGACGCTGTGAACCTTGATCTAGTCAGCGGCCGAATCGATGCCCAGGCAGGGGACATTATGCCGATGACAGACTGGCTTGCCTCGGAAGACGGATCGTGTTGCGAGAAAGTCGGTAACCTAATTACTGACCGCAAATACGTTGGTGATGGTGTGGGTATTGCTTTCCGTAAAGAAGATCAGGAACTTCGTCAGCGTTTAGATGATGCGCTGGCAAGCATCATTAAAAACGGCACCTACCAGAAAATCAACGATGAGTTCTTTAAGATAAACCTGCTGACTCTGAAATAATGCAGTGAAGTGGCGACTAAGGTCGTCACTGGTTAGTAAATTACAGAGAGAGCAACGTAATGGATTATCTGATGTATTTGAGTCTGGGAGACACTGGCTGGGGGGACGAGCTGCTTAAAGGTTTAGCTGTTACTCTTGGTCTGGCATTTTGCGCCCTACCAGTGGGGTTAGTTTTGGGAACCGGCGTAGCGGCCTTGTCGATCAGTACGCACAAAAGCCACCGCTGGTTTGCCAATATCTATACCACGGTACTACGAGGACTTCCTGAGCTGCTCACTCTGTTTATCATCTACCATGGCGTTGGTCTCCTGATTAACAAAACGCTGAAATGGATAGACCCGACTAATAGCTTCTTCGAACTGAATCCGTTTGGCGCGGGTGTGATTGCGTTGGGTTTGGTGTTCAGTGGCTACGCGGCAGAAGTGCTGCGCGGTGCCTGGAAGGCGATGAATAAAGGTCAGCGCGAGGCAGGTTACGCACTCGCTATGTCTAGGCTGCAAATCTTCTGGTTGATTGAACGCCCGCAGCTGCTGCGCTTAGCGCTTCCCGGACTGGGAAATCTTTGGATTAACTTATTGAAAGATACCGCTTTGGTGTCGGTCATTGCGCTCGATGATTTGATGCGTGCGGCTAACATCGCGGTTGGCGCAACCAAAAAGCCATTTTTGTTTTACCTTACCGTCTGTCTTGCTTACTGGGCTGTGTGCGTTTGTTGTGAAAGGATTTTGGCGGTTATGGAGCAACATTCGAAGCGTGGCATTCGAGTGAGTCGCTAAGGAGTAAACTATGACAGATTTTATCGCTAAGGTCGCTCCGATGTTGCTCGATGGCGCATGGATGACGCTAAAAATAACCTTTATCTCGGTTTCTATAGCAGCTCTGTTGGTGTTACCAATGTCTCTGTTGCGTATTCAGTCTGCGCGTATTCTTCGCTGGCCGGCACAGCTATTTATTTCATTTTTTCGAGGTACTCCACTGATTGCTCAGCTCTTTCTGCTGTATTACGGTTCCGGGCAGTTTCGTCCCTGGCTAATGGAAATGGGGCTTTGGGGCTTCTTCCGAGACCCGGTTAACTGCGCGTTACTGGTATTCACACTTAACTCGCTAGCTTATCAGACCGAGATATTGCGCGGTGCTATTCAGTCTGTTGATGCAGGAGAGATAGAAGCGGCGAAATCTATGGGGATGAACAATAGCCTGCTATACCGACGCATTGTTTTACCATTGGCGTATCGAATTGCCTTTCCGGCCTTAGGTAATGAGTGCATTTTAATGCTCAAAGGGGGAGCAGTTGCAAGTGTAATTACCGTGATGGATTTGATGGGACAAACCCGACGCGCATTTTCTCAGACTTTCGATATCTCGACGTATTTTCTGGCGGCTGCGATGTACTTAGTCATCGCTACATTATTTGTTTTAGCCTGGCGTCAGGCTGAACGTTATCTCTATCGTCATCAGATCCAGCGTACCCCGGGCGCAACGCCCGCTACTGTCGCGACGACCTGATTTTTCACCCCAACCACAACCTGATGGCAACAGGAGCAGAGACTCTTGTGGGCTCGTTTGACTTTAAAAAAGGATCAACACAATGAACAAGATTGAATTGAAAACGCCATATTTGGTGTTTCTGGGCGATGCAAATGATCTTCTGATGGCGAAAGTAGCCAAAGGTGTGGCTCACTGGCGACCAGAGAAATGTCTGGCTCAATATAGACTTCCGGGCGCGAAAGCTGACCTTGGTATTGCGGAAATGTCGCCACGCGAAGCAGCCGCGTGTGGGGCAAAAACTTTTATTCTTGGCCTTGCACCAGTAGGCGGTACGCTGCCGATGGATTGGGTCGAGATTTTAATTGAAGCGATGGAGTCGGGCATGGACGTAGCAAGTGGCTTGCACATGCGACTTAACGATATTCCTGAATTAGTCGCTGCGGCAGAGCGTACTGGTCAAAATCTGCTGGATGTTCGAGTACCACAAGGACCTATGGTATGTGGTACGGGTCTGCCTCGTAGCGGTAAACGTCTTCTGAGTGTCGGGACGGATTGCTGTGTCGGTAAAATGTTTACTACGCTGGCCATTCATCGAGAGATGGAGCTACGTGGTATTCCGGCAACATTCCGGGCGACTGGACAAACAGGTATCCTCATTGAGGGCAGTGGCGTTCCGGTGGATGCTGTGGTGTCTGACTTTATCTCGGGCATGGTTGAAACGCTATCTCCGGATAATGCTCCGGATCACTGGGATATCATCGAAGGGCAGGGATCATTGTTGCATCCAGCTTATGCGGGTGTGAGTCTGGGTCTGCTGCATGGCGCTCAGGCGGATGTGATCATCGTTTGTCACGAAGCCGGACGCACTCAAATGGATGAAATGGAAGGCTTTAGCGTGCCGGATCTGCAAACGGTTATCGACATTAACCTAACGATGGGCCGCGTGACTAATCCGAATATTCGTCTGGGCGGCATTGCGCTGAACACTTCTAATCTAAGTGAAGAAGAAGCATCAGCTGAAATTGCCCGTGTTGAAAAACAATTTGGTGTACCTGTGGTTGATCCTGTACGCACTGGTGTAGCGAAAATCGTCGATGTCATTGCCGAGGTGTGTTATGCGTAAAATGAGTGTGCGCGTTGAGAAATGGCCTCTGCATGAGCCATTTGTCATTTCTCGCATGGAGCCAATGCAACACGGTGAAGTGGTCGTGGTCGAAATTGAGCAAGATGGCTGTGTCGGGCGCGGCGAGTGCGAACGCATGAATGTGTTCGAGCGAGATTATCCTTATGATGTACTGGCTGACGTTCAGTCCGCAGTAAAAGCGGTAGAGGAAGGTATCAGCCGAGATGAACTTCGTAACTTGTTGCCATCGGCTGCTCCGCGCAATGCCATTGATTGTGCTTTGTTTGAACTGGAAGCCAAGTTAAATCAGCAATCAGCATGGCAAATGGCTGGTTTTACTAACGCACCAGAACCGGTAACGACGGTATTTACTCTTTCTCTCAACAGTGCCGAGAACATGGCTAAAGCCGCTGCGGCGCAGAAACATCGCCCAATCCTTAAACTTAAGCTGGGCCGAGAAGGTGATTTGGAGCGAGTTCGAGCTGTACGTGAGGCCGCACCAAATACGCGCTTAGTGATTGATGCCAATACAGGCTGGAGCTTTGAGCAACTGTGCGATTACTTGCCAGTGTTAGCTGAGCTCGGCGTAGAATGGTAGAGCAACCACTATCTTTTGAAGAAGAGCATTTACTGGAAACCATCACGCCAGCTTTGCCAATTACCGCTGATGAGTCATGTATCGATCGCACCTCGTTAGCCACGCTGAAAGGGCGCTATCAGGCAGTGAACATCAAACTGGATAAAACTGGTGGTATGACAGAAGCGCTGGAACTGCTTAAAGAAGCGCAGGAGATGGGCTTCGAAGTCATGGTTGGATGTATGATTGGTACCTCTCTCGCAATGGCTCCGGCTTTACTGCTCGCGCAACAAGCTCGTTGGGTCGACATTGATGGGCCTTTGTTGTTATCCGAAGACAGAACGCCGGCTCTCAATTATCGCGAGAGCGTAGTTGAACCCACTCCGGGAGTTTGGGGTTAACTTTCACTGACAATCCTATAAAGCATGGTATTTCACCATGGCTTTATTTAATCCTTTTTATGAAGCACCGGAGAGTGGAATGAGTCTGGTTTTACTGTTATTACGGAGCAATCTAGTTGGTTAACCATCGATTCGGCGGTGTTTCCCATGACAAATCCCGAAATGCCGGTTCGTGACATCGAACCTAAAATGACGAGATCCACTTTATTGTCAGTAACATACTTAGGAAGAACTTCTTTGGTATTACCTTCGAGTAGCTTCACTTGAATTGGACTTACCTGACTGTCTGTATAGGGAAACAGTAACGAGTCCAGACGCTCCATTCTTTCACAGCGCATTTTCTGTGACAGAAGTGCGATATCCATATCCGAGTAACCATTCCAGTCTCTGAGGAAACCTTCGGATTCAAGTTTCCAGGCATGACAGAAAGTTAGGTGCGCTCCGATACCGTTGCAAAACTCTATGGCAAGCGAAATGAGTTTACTATTAAAGGCTTGATAATCTGGGCTTGTAAGGTCGATTGCTACAACGATGTTATTTATTGCTCTGGGCTCTTTGCTTGTAGACCAAATAGGTACTTCCGATTTTCGCATGAGGTTCAGAGTGTTACTTCCTCTCTCACAGGCCATCACTTTTGTCTCACGGTAAGAATCAATAATCACCATTGTAGAGTTTGATTCATTGGCTTCTTTAATGATCTCAACAAAAGGAATCCCTATACGCACTTTAGTTGCAAACTTTATATTGGGATAAGTTTTTCTCAGGGTATGTACATGTTCCTTCAGAGTGCTGTGGTAAAACTGAATTGCATTATCAAGTATATCTAATGGGCTACCCGATATTTTGTGTATCTCCTTGAACTCTTCCAATTCTTTGAAAACGGACAGTAGAGTCACATGTGAAGAGGCTTTGTCTGCGACTTGCAGCGCTTGATGAAGTGCACTGTTTATCCCTTGCTCAGGGACAATGGGAACCAATATCTGACTAAAAATCATAACTTATCCCTCGCACCTTTATTCCAACAAAACTATTAGTTTAAATATAGATAAGTGTATGCAAATTTCTACGAACGTACTTCAGGCCCTAGTAACATTACTATTCGTTTCTATTACAGATCACAACAATCCTTTATTTAATCAATTGCGATAGTCTACGACGTTGATTGCTCCTCTGGGTGGGCTATGGTTAATGTAAGCTCTTAAATTTTTTAAGTAGGTCAAAGAAAAATAGTCTTCATACTATGAAAAGCATCAATCAGCCTGGATCAAACCTGCTCGGAATGACGACGATTAAGGTGAGTTTCAACTTGGATTCAATGGGATGAACCTTCGGATAATGGGTGAGAGCTTGAGTGTTAAACCTTTAATCATCAACTTCGAAATGAACAAGGATTTAAAAAGTGAAAATCGCTATTTTATCAAGAAATAAGAAACTCTATTCAACACGCAGATTAAAGGAAGCTGGCGAGGCACGAGGCCACGAAGTCGACGTCATAGACACTTTGCATTGCTACATGGACATCACGAGTAGTAAGCCTGCGGTAAGATTCAAAGGTGAGCAACTACCGTATTACGACGCGATTATCCCGCGAATTGGTGCGAGTATTTCGTTTTATGGTACATCCGTGGTCAGACAATTTGAGATGATGGGAAGCTTCAGTGTAAACGAATCGGTCGCTATCAGTCGTTCACGAGATAAACTGCGTTCAATGCAACTTCTTTCCCGGAAAGGGATTGGGTTGCCGAGAACGGGATTTGCCAATAGGCCAGATAATATTAAAGACTTAATCAAAAACGTGGGTGGCGCTCCGTGCGTGATAAAACTCCTGGAGGGTACTCAAGGCATTGGTGTTGTATTGGCTGAAACGGCTAAATCTGCTGAGGCGATAGTCGAGGCATTTATGGGCCTTAAAGCTGATATCTTGATACAAGAATTCATAAAAGAAGCGGGCGGTGCCGATATTCGTTGTTTTGTTATAGGTGAGAGGGTAGTCGCTGCGATGAAAAGACAAGGTGCAGAAGGTGAGTTTCGCTCTAACTTGCACCGGGGCGGATCGGCGACGTTGGTCAGATTATCTTCAGAAGAACGTGCGACTGCTGTTGCTGCTGCCAAGGTAATGGGACTTAAGGTTTGTGGTGTCGATATTCTGAGAGCAGAACGCGGCCCCGTCGTGATGGAAGTGAATTCCTCTCCCGGACTGGAAGGGATAGAAACCGCGACCAAAAAAGACGTAGCGGATTTGATTTTTCAGTTTATCGAGAAAAACGCAAAACCACACAGAACGAGAACTCTGGGTAAAGGCTAAACTCGGTATATTAATGCCTTGGAGTGTTCTCATGGATTTCCTTTAGCTGTTAGGGCGGTCCTACCTATATGCCATTTCCCGTTGCTGCAGCGAGACTGAAGGCTTAATGCTTACTCGCTGTAGTCTAATTCCTCGTTGTATTCTATTTTTTAAAACGGTAGATGAATCTGAATTTTTATATGCATCGCATTTATTAGCTTTTGGTTCTCGACAACCTTGTTGCTATCCAAAATACTCCTCTCAAACTTACATTATTTACATGCCATACCACTCGCTGCTGATATTTCTGTTTCAGTTCATGTTCGAATTATCGCTGATTGTCGCTTTGATTTATCAAATGTTCATTGTGCGCAGATGGTAGGCGAATATTGTGTTTTGGCTGGCATCTATGCTCACTTGCGTGGCGATTTTTTAAGGTGGTTAAGTTAATAATCAAACATGTTCAAACATTAGATCTTTTAATTGGGAGTAATAAATGCTGAAAAGAGTGTTCTCAGCAATTCTGGTTGCAGGCTTAACTGCTGGTTGTGTTGACAAAGATGGTATATACGCCAATCCGCCTCAGGCGCTTATTGATCAAATAGAACAGTTACTTCCGGCAGCGAAGAAGTTTGTTCTTGAAAATGAGTCTGAAGCGATAGAGTCCGGAGTACCTTTAACTGAACCACAATTAACAATTGCCTCAAACATAGGCATTAAAAATCCAGAGAAAGTCCGTATTTACTACGTCGATAAGCTTCCTTTTCCGGAAGACCCTGAATTAGCTGCGCTAGCGAAAAAGTTTGGTTATAGCTCTCCATTTATGGCGGCTTACACATACGGCTATGGTGTATGGGTAAAGCGTTCTTCTAAAAATGATAGAGAACTTTTAGCTCACGAACTTATTCATGTGCGTCAAGCAGAGCAAATGGGAGTGAGAGAACAGACCAAGCAGTATTTAATGCAGCTATATATTTATGGTTATCAAAATGCTCCTATGGAATTAGAGGCGTATCGCGAAGCCAGTATTTACAGATAACATTGTTAATTTTAGGGCTGGGTATTGTTATCCGGCTCTTTCTTATAGGCTGCGGACAGGATAGTAATGGAAGAACTACAAGGTGGTCGCGAAAACCAAATTTTCTTCTCGGAAGACAAAGTTTATCGACCAAGCGGAAAATGGTCAGCGGCCATTCATACTCTATTATCATACTTGGAGAAAAATGGCTTTAATTTAGCACCTAAATCATACGGATTTGATGGCTGCGGTAACGAAGTCTTGTCTTACGTGAATGGCGATGTATTCAACTACCCATTAAAAGAGAATATTGCGACAAAAGAAGCACTTGTATCAGCAGGGAAACTATTACGAGAATATCACGATGTATCGAGCTGTTTTGTTTCAAAGTTAGCGAATGAAAAAATGGAATGGATGTTACCTGTCAGAGAGCCTGTGGAGGTTATCTGCCACGGAGATTATGCACCATACAACGTAGCGTTGAATGGAGTTAAAACGGTCGGAATCTTTGATTTTGATACTGCCCATCCAGCGCCGAGGATCTGGGACGTCGCTTATGCGGTTTACTGTTGGTCACCATTTAAAACGCATGAGCATGACTCAATGGGTGATTTGAAATCTCAGTCCGTCAGAGCAAAACTGTTTTGTGATGCCTATGGTTTAGATAACGAGAGCCGTCAATCTTTAGTCATCACCATGATAGATAGAATTCATGCGTTGGTTGATTATATGCAGGATGAAGCTGCTAACGGGAACGAAACATTCATTCAACACATCAAAGATAATCATCACTTGGCGTATTTCGCTGACATTGAGTATCTGAGTAGCAATGCTCATTACATCACCAGTCGATTATGTGATTAAGCGTGTTTGTAACTATGAAAGACCGTTTCGGTTAAGGAGAGAAGATTCTAATGGACAAAGCCGTACAAAATCGATTTGGAGAATATCCAGAAGATGCTCGAGTTAAGCTAGAGAAACTAAGAAGTCTGATTCTCAATGTTGCCACTGAACTGAATTTGGGTGAAGTTGAAGAATCGCTCAAATGGGGTGAACCCAGTTACAGTGTTAAGTCTGGTAGTCCAATCAGAATCGACTGGAAACTGAAATCTCCCAGTAATTATTACCTGTTTTTTAACTGTCAAACCAAGCTAGTAGACACATTTCGGGAACTGTATAGCGAAGCTTTGGAGTTTCAAGGCAACAGAGCAATAGTGTTGCACCTACATAATCCGATGCCAGAGCCTGTTATCAGGCACTGTATAGAACTAGCGTTAACTTACCAGCAAAGAAAACATTTGCCACTTCTTGGAGTGTAACGGTAGTTCATTTATAGACACGTGCTCTTGAACTAATGCTCCATGCCCGTCAATGTTCATAAGTAGTCAGGATTGCCTTACATCGTAGATAAAAATGATCTTGCCGTTCAAAGCGATAGACCTAGATACGATGCCTTTTCACAACCTCTGTTCAAAGTGATTATCACTTCTGCCGAATGATAAGTGGACCTGCATCAGGCCGCTACTTAGCTGTGTTACTCATTACTGATAGTTTGAACTATTTATAGATACTGTTAGTATATTGCCATATAGTTTGAATTCTAATTATTTTAATTGAAGGCTTTATGGATAGATTAAAGTTCGGTATTCAATTCTCGATTACTTCACGCCTGTGGCGCCGACACATCGATCAACGGCTATCGCAAGTAGGGTTTACAGATGTCAGCTGGTCTCCGCTTTTGCACCTCGATGAATTCGGTGATGGTATTAGCCAGAAAGCACTGGCAGCTTCTGTCGGGATAGAAGGGTCTTCTTTGGTTCGTCTACTCGATAGTCTAGAGCAAAAAGGACACATCTTGCGTCAAGCCGATCAGCAGGATCGCCGTACTAAGCGTATCTATCTGACGGATACAGGTCGTCAGCAAGTTGAAGTGCTAAGAGGGCATTTGCAGGAAATTGAAGAGGATATGTTATCTGGTATTTCTGATGAACAGATAAGCACTATGCTGGAAGTATTAAATACTTTAACGACCCGATTCAAGAGTTAATAGGTACAAAGACGATGCAGGAACGATTAACACTCTGGGGATTCGACTCAAGCCGCTTTGCTTTTGCACTTCGGACGGCGATTGCTTCGTGCGTGGCTTTATTTATTGGTTGGTTTCTTGGATTAGATCACCCATCATGGGCTGCCATGTCAGTCTGGGCTGCATCTCAACCCGGGCGAGGGATGCTGATAGAAAAAGGTTTGTTCCGTATTTTGGGAACGCTGATTGGTACCATTGCAGGGCTTGTTCTTATGTATCTGTGTGGGGATCAGTTATTTCTGTTAGTGATCGGTTTGGCTCTTTGGGTTGGGCTTTGTACGGGTGCTGGCAATGTTATTCATGGGCTCTTTAGCTACTGTACTTTGCTGTCTGGTTATTCTGCTTCGCTGGTGGTTTTGTTAAGTGAAGTAAACCACCAAAACATCTGGACGCTCGGTGCCGACCGCTTTCTGACGGTTGCTACAGGGGTAATCGTTGCACTTGCTGTAGGTTTGATATTTGCGGAGAAAAGTGATGAGGATGCTTTGATCTGGCGTCTTCGCAGCCTGACTGTTTCTGTACTTCGGGCATTGCAGGAACAAGCTCGTAGTGAGCCATTTTCTCAATCTATAGACCAACTTTTACTGGAAGCCGCCCAAATAGAAGAAGCTTTGGAGCCACATAGTGCAGGCTCGCTTCGATCTCGTCGAGCTGTACAATCTATGCGTGCTGTCGTATTCGCTCATATATCACTCCTTAGCATCCTTGCAGGAAAACGTGCAACGAGTAGAAATGAAGAGCTGGCGGAGCATATAGCAAAAGTAATACAAGCTCATGACCTTAAATCACCGTTAGAACAAGTGTTGAAGCACTTAAGTCTTGCTATTCAGTCCTGCGATTCTCCTCAACTGGAACAAGGGCTAAGTGAGCTGAAACAGGCGCTCTCCGGACGACATACATTCAATCAGCACGGACGTATTTTAAATAAGCCGTCGCCTTACCATATTGTGCTTCACCGCGACTGGGTGAGCGCCTTACAGGCTATGTATCGTACCAGTGCAATTATTCTTTTAGCGGGTGCGGGTTGGGCATTTACTGGCTCGCCAATCGGGGCGT